>JACNFV010000120.1 GCA_014384445.1 Candidatus Nitrosopumilus sp.
ATCTAAATGTTTTAGAAAGAAAAAGAGTACCTACCCCTCAAAATAATTACAATGACATTATCAGCACTATCGTAACTTTAGTTTTTGATGTATCTCAAAATATTTCTGATTTTACGTTAGGCATTTGCTGTCCTGGGACAATTTCAAGACAAACTGGATTGATTAAAAATAGTAACACTCAGTGCTTAATTGGTAAATCTTTAAAAATAGATTTAGAACATAAATTGAAAAAAACTATTTCCATTGAAAATGACGCTAATTGTTTTACAATGGCTGAATCTAAAATGGGTGCTGGTATTGGATTTGATTTAGTTTTTGGTGTAATAATGGGAACAGGTGTTGGTGGGGGAATTACAATTGATAATATTCTTCATTCTGGTAAAAACAACATTGCAGGTGAATGGGGACACCATACTTTACATCCTAATGGAAATCCTTGCTATTGTGGTAAATCTGGGTGTGTAGAAACGTACCTCAGTGGGCCTTCTTTGGAAAAACGTTGGACTCAGTTAACTGGATTGACTCAATCTATGCCTGAAATTATTAATAATTTTGATATTGATATGGGAAAAAAATGGAAAGATGAATTTTTAGAAAACTTGGGTTATGGTCTTGCAAATGTAATTGATATTTTAGATCCTGATGCAATAATACTTGGTGGAGGTTTATCTAATGTTGATTTTTTATACACTGAAGGTAAGGATTCGATTTATTCCAAAGTATTTTCAGATATAATTGAGACGCCCATATTGAAAAATAATCTTGGTGATTCTTCAGGGGTATTTGGTGCTGCACTGCTAGATTGATTATTTTGGACATCCTTCCATTTTTACAATAAAATACCCATTTGTCATAATTTCTATTTCTATATCTTCTGCAACCGATTCTGAATGACAGAATTTACATTCCTCTGTACTTACTCTTGCACTTTTTTCGCCAATTGATTCTAACCATTCTTTTGCAAAAGAAATTGCAATCATAGAATCGTTCTTGTCTGTAATTACATCAAAATGCATTGTATGTCCATCGTTTGATTTAACATACGTATCAAAGACATGGAAATTCATATCAATCATAAATTTTTGACATGCTCATCTCTAATTTCAAGACATTTATCTACAATTTTATTAACATCTGTATCTAACTCTGTAGTTATCAAAATCAACCCTGCGCCTCCAATAGGTATTGTAATCCTATAGATTTTTTCATATTTTGCTAATGCATAAAGTGGAGTTCCAATTTTATCTGCAGTTTTTTTCCTTGTTGACCATCTGTAGATTGCTTGTGATAGCGATGCTTCCGTTTCTTCTCTACTTAGATGAGATGTTGTTCCTGGTCTAATTTTGTCAACAAGTTCTCCGTAGTCATAAACAGCTGCATATCTGATTTTGTCATTAGATTCTAATATTTGATCACAGATTTTTTCATAATTCATAATTATTCACTATTGTGGCTCAATGGTTGCAGGAGGTTTACTTGAAATTGTATATGTTACCCAAGTCACATCCTCGATTTCATTTGTAATTCTATTGCTCATTTTTTCTAATACCTCATGTGGAAGTCTTGTCCAATCTGCAGTCATTGCGTCAATAGAATCTACAACTCTAATCATAACAATGTTTCCATACCTTCTCTCATCCCCTACCACTCCAACTGCTTTGTCGTCGCCTACTGCTGCATAGGCTTGCCAAACTTTTGTATAGAATCCAGATTCCATTAGCTCTTCTTCAACAATTTTACTTGCTACTTTTGAAATTTCCAATTTAGTTGGGGTTACTTCACCAATTATTCTAACTGATAAACCTGGACCTGGAAATGGATGTCTCATGAACAGTTTTTCAGGAACACCTAAAATTTTAGCAATTTCTCTAACTTCATCTTTGTATAGCTCTTTTAGTGGTTCTAAAATTTCTAAATTAAGCCAATCTGGTAATCCTCCTACGTTATGGTGAGATTTTATCATAGCTGCTGGGCCTTTTGAAACCCCACTTTCAATTACATCTGGATACAATGTTCCCTGTGCCAACCATTTGAAAGGACCTTCTTTTTCAGCAAACTTGGTAAAAACATGAATAAATTCTTCACCGACAATTTTTCTTTTTGCTTCTGGATCTTCCACTCCTTTTAATTTTCCAAGAAATTGTTCTCCAGCATCAACTGCTGTAAAATTAACTTTAAAATTTTCTTTAAACATCTCTTCCACTTCCTTTTCTTCGTTTAATCGTAACAAACCATTATCTACAAAAACACACTTGAGCCTATCTCCAATTGCTTTATCAATGAGTAGTGCTACAACTGTGGAATCTATTCCTCCACTAACTCCGCATAGAACATTGCCTTCAATTTTTGAAATTTTTTCTACTGCTGTATCGATGAAACCCTTCATTGTCCAATCTTGTTTTGCACCACATACTTTTAGTACAAAATTTTTGAGAATTTGTGTGCCTTGTTCTGTGTGCACTACTTCTGGATGAAACTGAATTCCATAAACTGATTTTTCATTTGATGCAATTGCTGCAGCTTTTGCACCTTCTGTATGGCCTATTATTTCAAATCCTGATGGAATTTCTTCAGCCTCGTCACCGTGACTCATCCATGCTCTAACTGATTCGCCTACTCCGTTTAGTAGGTCACTGTCGTTATCTATTGTTAAAACTGATGAACCGTATTCTTTGTTTGCTCTTTTTACTTTCCCTCCAAATTTCTCTACAATTAATTGATGTCCATAACAAATTCCCAATAACGGTAAATCCATATCAAAAATTTTATTTTCTGGAACTGGAGCTTCTGAATTATACACACTGGATGGACCCCCAGAAAAAATTATTCCTTTTGGATTATGTTTTTTTATTTCTTCATAACTAATATCGTATGGTACTAGTTCTGCAAAGACAGAAAATTCTCTAATTCTTCTACAAATTAAATGACTATATTGAGAACCAAAGTCTAAAACTAAAATTTTATCCATACAATCACTTACTAATATTTTCCAACATTCTTGTTAATGACCATCCTGCTGTGTTGATTAATTCTGTCACTCTTTCTTTTTGTCTATAATTCTTAATTATAATCTCTCTGATGTCTACTCCGTTTTTATTTATAATATAATCAATCATTGATTCTTTTTGGATTTTTCCATTTTGTGCCTCGACAGAATCTTTCTTCTTCATTTCTCCAATAATTCTATCTAAGAAGAATGATTTGAAAGGTGGAGTATCTGCATTAATCATAACTTGTTCATCTAAAATTATTGAAACTTGATCTGGTGTAACATATGCATTAGCAATTATTTTT
>JACNFV010000213.1 GCA_014384445.1 Candidatus Nitrosopumilus sp.
GTTCTAATGCAATGATTATGGGTGCATTCAAACAAGCAGGAATTATTTCAGTTGATAGTTATCAGGAATTAGTTGGAGTCTTAAAGGCACTAGCTTGGCAACCTGCAGCAAAAGGTAATCGTGTTGCTATGACTAGTAATGGTGCTGGTCCGATGATTGGTGGAATTGATCAATTAGAAAGACTAGGTCTTACAATTGGAAATCTTTCACCAAAAGTTCGTAAAAACATAAAGGATCATTTCCCACCTGCTGTTCCAATTCACAACGGTAATCCTGCAGATGTAGGTGGCGGTGCAACTGCTGATGATTATAATTTTGTCCTTGAACAATTCTTAGATGAAAATAATATTGACATTGCTATGCCATGGTTTGTATTCCAAGATGATCCTCTTCAGGAAACAATTGTTGATTATTTATCTACTCTTTCAAAGAAACAAAAGAAACCAATTCTTGCTGGTGGTAATGGTGGTCCATATACTGAAAAAATGATAAAATTAATTGAACAACATAATGTTCCAGTTTATCAAGACCTTAGAACTTGGGTTGCAGCTGCATCTGCATTAGCTCAATGGGGTAAAACTCGCGGCAAATAGATAACATTTAAGTTTCGTATAATTTCCGCTGTAACTATGTCACTAGTTACCACATCTACTTCTGATGGCATTTGTACTGTCAAAATCAATAGACCTGACAAACTCAATGCTATGAACACTGATGTTGCAAAAGAACTAATCACAACTTTTGAATCTCTCAATCATAATGATGATGTTAAAGTTATCATTTTGACTGGTGAAGGTGAAAAAGCATTTTCTGCAGGAGCTGACATTGAATACATGTCTAAAATTTCTGCAGATGAATCTGTCGAATATGCAAAAACCGGACAACTTGTAACTGCAACTGTTGAACTTGTTAAACAACCTACAATTGCGGCAATCAATGGATTTGCATTAGGTGGAGGTTGTGAACTTGCAATGTCGTGTGATATTAGAATTGCAGCTGACACTGCAAGATTAGGCCAACCAGAAGTAACAATTGGAATTCCTCCTGGATGGGGCGGAACACAAAGATTAATGAGAATTGTGGGAATAGCAAAGGCAAAAGAACTTGTCTATACTGGAAAAATGATCAAAGCTGATGAGGCAAAAGAAATTGGTTTAGTTAACCAAGTAGTACCTCTTGCATCATTACAAGAAGAAGCTTTGAAAATGGCACAACAAATTGCTGGATGTTCAACTATGGGTGTTCAGATGTCTAAAGTTGCAATCAATAAAGGAAGAAACGCAGACCTTGATACTGGTCTTGCTATTGAACTCCTTGCTTGGAGAAATTGCTTTACACATCCTGATCGTGAAGAAAGAATGACTGCATTTGTAAATAAATCCAAAAAATAAGCTATTTCTGACTCTTTTTTATTTTTATTATTTGTTAAACCTAGTGAATTACTAGTATGTTAAAGAGGAAAAGCTTATTATATTTTAAAATTGATTTCTGATCATAATGGCAACTGAACAAACACAAAAAATGGTTACAGTTACTGCAAAAGCAGCTGAGAAAATTCATGAATTCATGAAAGAAGAAGCCGAATCCCCTGAATACTTACGAGTATATGTTCAAGGTGGAGGTTGTTCTGGACTATCTTATGGAATGGGCTTTGAAAAAGCACCAGAAGAAGATGATTTAGTTCTTACAGAAAATGGAGTAAAACTCTTAGTTGATAGCTACAGTGTTGATCATTTACAAGGTGCAAACGTTGACTATATTGAAAGCCTAATGGGATCTGGATTTAAAATTAACAATCCAAACGTTACAAAATCCTGTTCATGTGGTCACTCATTTAGTACTGAATAAATCCGTAATTTCATTTTTATTTTTATTTTCCTTAGCATTTGCTATGTTGAAAATTTAGTCATTATTTTGCGATACCCTCATATATCGTAAATTGGAATTTCATTTATAATGATAAAGGAGATCAATAATTTATGCCTCAAACAGGTATTGTCAAGTACCACGTAAAACTTTCATACGAAGTAGATGGACTCGTTGAACGAGCAGATATCATAGGTGCCATATTTGGACAAACAGAAGGACTCTTAGGGCCTGAAATGAATCTGAATGAACTACAACGAGTTTCAAAAGTAGGTCGTATTGAAGTCGTTAGTAAGTCTACTTCTAATACTACTGCTGGTACTGCATTAATTCCTATGAGTACTGATATTGATACATGTGCGTTAATTGCTGCAGGTATTGAAAGTATAGATAAAGTTGGCCCATTTGATTGCAAGTTTACTTTAGATACAATTGATGATGTGAGAGCTGCAAAGAAAGACGATATTGTAAGACGTGCAAAAGAAATTAAGCAAAAATGGGCAACCAAAACTGTTAGTGAAGGTGAAAATATGTTAAACGATGTACATCAAGGTGATTCTGGTAAACTTTCTACATATGGTCCATCAAAACTAACTTGTAGTTCTGGAGCATTTACTTCAAAATGGATAATTCTTGTTGAAGGCCGAGCTGATGTAATTAATCTTTTACGAGCTGGATATGACAATGTTCTTGCAATTGAAGGTGCAAAAATTGACGAATCTATTAAAGAATTATGTGCTGAAAAAGACACTGTTGTTGCTTTTATCGATGGAGATAGAGCTGGTGGGTTTATTCTTAAGGAACTCAAATCTGTTGTTACACTTGATTATGAATTACAAGCAGATGAAGGTGTTGAAGTAGAAGAGTTAACTCCTCAAAGACTTGATGAAATTTTAAGACCTATTGCTGATGAAATTAAAAACGGTAAACCTGCACCAACACTTGCAAGTGCAGATGATAAATCTATTTCAGAAGTAGCAGCCAAAGTCTTTCCAACTCTAAATGAAACTCTTGAAGCTGTTGCCTTGGATAGTGATCAAAATGAAATTTTCAAAGTTCCAATAAGTGAAGTTGTTAGTAAACTATCCTCCCAATCTGGTATCAAGTATCTTTTATTGGATGGTATCATTACAAAGAGACTTTTAGAAGGTGCAAAAAATGCTGGAATTGAATGTGTAGTTGGTCACAGAGTTGCAAAATTGTCTAATTCTGATGGCATGACACTAAAAACATTCGCTGACTTAGGCGTTTCTTAGGACTTTAGATGACTGAACTAAAAATTCAGCACCTCTTAACTCTCTCTTATCTATTATCTAAAGGAGCAAAATACAACTATGTTACTCTTACAAGTTCTTCTTTGGGAAAAAATATTCATAAATCACAACAAGCAGCATCTAAACATTTACTTGAACTAG
>JACNFV010000150.1 GCA_014384445.1 Candidatus Nitrosopumilus sp.
AAGTTCCAGTAACTGTCATAGTAGATACAGATACAAAAAAATATGAAATTGAAATAGGCATCCCTTCAGCTGCAGCATTAATCATGAAAGAAGCAGGAATCACAAAAGGTTCAGGTACATCAGGTACTGAATGGGTAGGAGATGTTACAATAGATTCAATCATCAAAGTAGCAAATACAAAACTCGAAAAATCTTATGCAACATCATTAAAATCAGTTGCAAAAACAATCATTGGAACATGTTTAGCATTAGGAGTTAAAGTGGAAGGAAAAACTCCAAAAGAAATGACTGCTGAAATCAATGAAGGTAAATGGGATCAAAAATTCCAGTAACTATTCAATAAGATAAACAGGATCTTTATCGGTTTTTTGTAATTCGACAAAGGTTTCTGTATTTTGAATACCTACAATTTTTCCAATTTTTTCAATAACTACAGTATGTAATGCTTCAAGATTTTTAGCATAAATCTCAATAATAATATCAAATCTACCAGTTACTTCAGAAATAGAAACAACCTCAGAGGTTTCCATGAATTTGGCATGTATTTGATCTTTTAATTTTGGATCACGATTAATTCCCACAGATGCCTTTACACCAATACCCAGCAAAGATTCATCAATATCAATAGTAAATTTTTTAATTAATTTTTTTTTCATTAATCGCTTAATCCTACTATATAGTACTGAGGCGTTAATTCCAAGTTTTTTAGATAAAGTAGGAACGGAAATAGATCCATCCTGAGTCAATTCAAATAGTAATTTCATATCAAGATCATCAAACTTGTGCAATGTGCTAGAAAATTATGATTGTCATTTAATATGTGTAAGTTTTAAGAAAATTTTACCTTTAAATTACAACTATTAGGCATAAAAAATGAAATTTTTTAAAATAAAAGATCAGCAAAAATTTCAAGCCCTAAACGATTTTAAGTAGGTTTTCTCGAAATTGTTCGTAATGATTACAGAAAGCCAATTTGCAGAATTGATAACAAGGGTCAAAACAGAATCCAAAAAAAGAAAATTCAAGCAATCTATCGAGTTAATTATTAATTTTAAAGATATTGATGTGAAAAAAGGATTTGCCATAAACGAGGTAATTCAACTTCCAAAAACAAGTTCACCTGCAACAGTGTGTGTTATTGCTACAGGAGATATGAATCAAAAAGCAAAAGCTGCAAAGGCAGACGTGGTTATTGGAAATGAAGAATTAGCAAAATATGAAGCAGATAAAAGAGAATCTAGAAAATTTATCAACAAATATGATTTCTTTTTGGCAGATACAAAAATTATGCCAACAGTAGGAAAAGCTTTAGGTCAACTTTTGGGTCCTAGAGGAAAAATGCCAACACCAGTCCCATTTAACGCATCAATTGATGCATTCCTAGCAAGATTTAGAACATCAATTAAAGTCAGAACAAGAGCATCATTATCAATATCTTGTAAAATAGGTGATGAGTCAATGGAAGATGCAGATTTAGCAATCAATGCTTTTGCAGTTATCAGTGCAATAGAAAAGAAATTACCAAACGGTGAGAAAAATATTAGTAAAATTTTGATAAAAACCACAATGGGTAAACCACTAAAACAAGTCCAGGAGATAAAGAAGAAACATGCATGAAAATAGAACAACATATCCTAAAAGAAAAACAGAAATGTATCAAAAATTAGTAGAGTTACCAAAAAAATACAAAACAGTTTCAATAATTAAAATGAGAAAAGTTCGCTCTACACAAATTTTACCATTAAGGAAAACTTTGAAAGGAGAAGTAGAATTTGTATGCGTTAAAAATAATGTTGCACAAATAGCATTAGAGACATTAGACATACCAGGAATTAAAGAAATTTCTGTAGACCTAAAAGAACAACTTATATTCATTTTTACAAACATGTCACCATTCAAACTAAACGTACTGTTAGGCAAAAACAAAGTCATGATGGGTGCACGTGCTGGAGATATTGCAAGTATCGATATTCTAGTACCTGCTAAAAATACAGGAATTGCACCAGGACCAATGCTTACAGAATTTAAAGAGGCAGGAATTCCAACAAAAATTGATCAAGGAACCATTTGGATTGCAAAAGATACAACGCCAGCAAAGAAAGGCGATGCAATCAATGAAAAATTAGCATCACTTTTGGGTAAATTAGATATCAAGCCAGTAGAGGCAGGAATTTCACTTTATTCAGCAGTAGAAGAGGGCCTAAAATACACAGCAGAAGAAATGGTAGTAGATGTTGAGAAAACAAGAAATACATTTGCACAATTCCACCAAGAAGCAGTATCACTATCAATTGAAGCAGGCTATATCACTGCAGATAACATTTCACAAATACTTAGCAAGGCATCACAATCTGCACGCTCAGTATCTATTGAATCAGGTTTCATGACAGACGAAACAAAAGAGCAAATCTTACAAAAAGCAGACGCACAGGCAAAAGCAGTTGTAGGACAATCTAAAGACTATACTCCAGCCTAATCAATCGTTATTTTTTACTTTAGGCAAATTCCAATTATACTTCATTGCAATTAATCTCAGTGATGAAGTAAGAGCAATTCCAACAATAGTGGCGTAGTATAGTTCATTTGTAAAATATAAAATTATTGAAAAAATAACAATACCAATAAAACTTGCAGAAAGATAAAACTCCTTTACAAAAACTATAGGAACTTGATTAACAAAAATATCTCGAAGTATTCCACCCCCAGCTGCTGTTAAAACACCTGCCAATAGAATCGCCAAAAAATTTAATCCAAAAATATTGTATGCAAAAGTCGCACCAATGATTGTAAATACACCCAATCCAATAGCATCAAATTTCAAAAATAAATTCCAGTGTTTTTTCAAACGCGAATACAAAAAGAAAATTGTAATTCCAGAGGCAATTGTAACTATAACATAAGTAGGATCTACAATAGAATTTGGAACTCTTCCCAAAATAACATCTCTAATGGTACCACCTGCAACACCAGTAATAGTTGCAAGTACCAAAATTCCTATAATATCAAACTTTTTCTCAATTGCCTTAAAGGCACCTGTAATTGCAAATGCCACGGTACCAAAAAGGTCTAAAAAATAAATAAAAAATTCAGAACTAAAAGAAATCTCTGTCAACAGAAACAAAAGCAGTGTGGAGAGTAATTAAGATTGAGATTAATAAAAATAAAGATAAAATTAAATTGAAAAAATAAAGTTGCTTAGCCGAATAAGGATGATAATCCTTCCATGGCTGCTTCTTCGT
>JACNFV010000141.1 GCA_014384445.1 Candidatus Nitrosopumilus sp.
GGCTCAGAGGATTGCATTCCTCTGAGCTCAAAGACAAAACCACTCTCGACAAAAAGAGGAGGTCTATGTTGAGTAATTACGCAAACGACTCTATCAATGTTTCGTATGAAATTTTTGACAATGATAAAGAAGTTATAATTTTCTGTGGAAAATGTCAAAAAAAATTAAATAGTTATCGAAAAGTGCGATATCATTTTTCAGTAGTTCATGAGTTAAGCCAAAATCAATTTTCAAGAATTTCAAAAGCAGGGAGACTGTTAGAATAATGAAAAAATTCACAAAAAAACGAGTAGCTGAATTAACAGAAAAGTATGGAACACCAGTAGGTTTTCAAAATAATATTCCAATATTCAAAGCAATTAAAAAAAATGCATATCAGATGAAAATTTTTTGTTCATATTGCAAACGTTGGCATCTACATGGATTAACAACCGAATACGGTCATAGGGTTGCCCATTGTGGAGATCAAAGGATTGGGAGAAAATGGCAAAAGTCACAGGATTCTCCATATTATAATTTAGGATATTTCATATTTTTAGTAGATGGAGAGGAAAAATAATGACTCCAAACGAATATGCTGATTTTTGGAGGCATGAAATAGGCGTTAATGTTATTCCTGCAAACAGCAAAAAGAAGATCCCTCTAGTCAAATGGACTGAATATCAAACTCAACCAATTACAAAAGAAATTCATGATGAATGGAAATCAAAAGGATTATTCAATCAAGGGATGGCAGTAATTTGTGGCCAAGTATTTCATAACAAAGAGCATCTAAACAAATGGCTCAATGGTATTGACTGTGATAATAAACTAGGATTAGATGTAATGTGTCCAAGTGGTATTGATAAAATTGCCAGTATTACAATAGTTGAACAACATAAAAATAAAAACAAATGTCATATTTACTTTTACACAAAAGATCCTATCAAAAGTAAAGTCGCCAATGATGGAAAACAAAACACAGTACCACAAATTGAAATAAAATCAGGAGGAAAATTCTTACTTTATTGTTCAGGAAGTATTCACAAAGATAATTCCCCTATTGAAATTCTAGGAATTAACAAAGTAAAGACAGTTGATAAAGAACCTTTAGAAGAAAGAATTGATTCTATCTGCAAAGAGTATTCTATTCCATACCTTAGTGGAATTTCTAAAACACAAAAACCAATTCAAGAGATAACAAAGAAAGATTTTGTTTTACTTGAGGGAGAGAATAGAAGTTTAGCAATTTTAAGATATCAAGATTCAAAGAAAATCAACAATCCAGAATTTGATGAAAGTATTATGTTTGATGTAGGTATGAAATACAATCTTCTTCATTGTAATCCTCCTTATCCTAAATCAAAGATTAGAAGTTTAACAAAACAATCTTTAGTTTTTGGAGAAAAGAAGTTAGAAGAAAAGGAAAATGAAGTCAAGCCTTTAGAGACTAAAGCAAAAGAACTACTTGAGATATTAGACAAGAAAGAAGCCTTAGAGAAACTAAAGGAATACTCTATTGTAATTGGAGACAAAAAAGGCGACACAATACTAAAAGAAATCCTAAAGAAAGAAGCAAGTAAGATTAAAAATAATCTCAATGAAGAAATCACGCCAACGATAAAAGCATACAATACTGGCATGGGATTAATTCAAAAAACTGTAAAATCAAAGAATGATACTGAGCAAATTGTAATTCAAGTGAAAATAAATGATAAACCTCACTGGATTGATATTAGATCCCCTACCTTTAATCAAATGGTTAGACTAGGAGTTCAGAAAGACTTTAAGGAAATTTACGGTAGCAATCAATACGAGACAGCTATAACGAATCTCCATGCTCATTCATTATTCAATGGCACAGAAATAAGACAAATCTTTAATCGTTCTGCATTAGTTGATGGAGTTTTGTATTATGACTTACAAGATTTAGACGGTACAATATACAAAATTTCAAAAGATGAAATCATTGAAGCTCAAAATGAAAAGGACATACCAATATTTCTAAAGTCTCAAAGTTCAAGGACTGAAGCCAGTGTTCAACCAAAGCCGTTGTTTGATGATGATGAAGCTTTTGATAAGTTGATTAAATTATACAGAATAAAAGACGAGGATAAAATAATATTCAAAAGTCATTTAATCTGTTATTTTCTTACTGACTTTCCAATACCAATAGCTATCATTCATGGAGAACAAGGAAGTGCAAAGACAACGACAACAAAAGGAATGAAACTAATCCACGATCCAGAGGGGGAATGTGCTTTGTCATTACCTGAAAAGGTTGATGACTTGGCAGTTAATTTATCGAGACATGGAACCTCTAACTTTGATAACACTGATAGTTTTGATAAAGAATTATCACAATTCCTTTGTAGAGCTGTCACTGGCACACAATATGTTAAGAGACAACTATACAGTAATGGTGAAGAATTTAGTTTAACGTTAAAGTCTAAGATTATTTTAAACGGTATATCTCCAACTATTGATCAACCTGATTTACTTGAAAGAAGTGTCTTTTACGAATTACCAACAATACCAAAAACAGAAAGAATGACAGATGGTAAATCACTTGACAAACTAAATGAATTAAAACCTCATGTCATTGGTTTTATTTTCAAAACAATACAAAAGGCCATGAAAATTTATGATGAAGTCGATAAAGAATTAGAGGGAGAATCATTACCCAGAATGGCGAGTTTTGCAGTATGGGGGGAGGCTATCAGTAGAAGTTTAGGCCATGAGCCATTAGCTTTTATCAAAAGGTATGAAGAAAAACAAGAATCATCTAATCTAGGTTTAAGGGATGAATTTCCAGTTTTAGATCCATTAATGGATTTTGTCAGCAATAATTCAAACAAAGATGTTTCAATGACAGAATTATACCAAAGAGTAGTAGATCCTAGCAAAGTCAAAGATGATGAAAGAATACCAAAAGATTCTAAGAGATTAGGAAAACAACTAAAACAATTATCTCCAACAATTAGAGCATTAGGTTTTGAAGTCTCAACTAGGGTAAACAATTCAAGAACAGAAAAGAAATTTGCCAGAGGAGTGACTTTAGTTAATTTCACTAAAATTAATGAAAGTGGGGTTGATTCCTACTGACATATTTCAAGACATGGATTAAGAGATCCATTGACTTAGACACACCGATAGGAGATTTAGCTAGAGATATTCAAACAGATCATATCGGCTTTCCAGTATCTAACGAGTATTCTGTTATTCATCAGTATCTTACAGTAGAAAAACAAGCGTGT
>JACNFV010000215.1 GCA_014384445.1 Candidatus Nitrosopumilus sp.
TATTCGGGGTTTCCAACCCTGTGACGCGGGTCCGAATCCCGCTGACTGCATTTTATTCCTTATAATCAGAACTAATTTTTAGCTCTATTTTTAAAAAATTATCATGAAGCCTATGGTGTACAAAATTGCAATGGAAAGAATGCAAATTCTTGTTGATAATGCCATTGCTAATGCAAGAACAGATCCTGAATTATCACAACGTCAAGCTTCTATTGCTCGTAGAATAAGTAGCAAGTATAAAATTCGAATGCCCTACCATCTTAGAATGGTTTTCTGTAAAAAATGTAAATCCTTTATTGCCCCTGGAATTAATTCTAGAATTCGTTTGGGACGAACATCTGTAAAGTCAATTCGAATCTCTTGTAACTTATGCGGACACACCTATCATAAAATTATATCTTGATTGTTTACAATTATATTTTAATAACTTTAAAATCTGTATAACTATGACTATGAATTATATTTTAATAATTTTTGCAGCACTTTTTGTTATTAGCATTTCCCCTGCGTATGCACAACATCATTCAGGATCTCTTTCGCCTCCAATTGATCTTGATGGATTTAAAGTTGCAGTTAGTACAACTCTTTTTCCTGAAGATTTTAGTTATGGTGATTCTAAAACTACCAACCTATCCATTAGATTTTTTGACATTGAAACCAATGTAAATATTCCCAGTGTAACGTATCGAGTTCAGATTTTCCAAGATGATAATTTAGTTGCCAGTGAATATTTCTATGATGAGGATGGTACATTAGATCTAACAATTAAGCCTACAACTGGATGTCTTGAAAAAGATCTTTGGAAATGTACAGTATACAATGGTGAAAAACATGCTATTGCTGGAGGATATTATGCTCGTGGAGATTCATTACCTACAATTCAAGGCCCAATTTTTGATAAAAGTGGACAATATTCTGTTCAAGTTTCCATTGTAGGTGCAACAACTCCTAAAACTTTGACCACGCAGGATTTACTTTTTGAAACTTTCTTACATCTTCCTCACAAGCAAATTTTTGAAATTAAAACTGCATCTGCTCAAGAATTTCCATTATCTGTAAAATCTCATAATGGTGAAATATCTAATTTTGTTTATGATGAAGCACTAGATAAAATTTCATATGATATACCTTTTACTTGGAATGGGCATAATTCTAATCTTAGCCAAATAATTTTATTTGAAAAAGATTTTTCATCCATGAAACAAGAATATGATTTACTCATTTCTCTTAATGGCATAATCCTTGATCATGATTTTTTTGAATTTAATATATCTGATCCAAAGAAAAATTTTCTGAAAATTAATGTTCCTTCTGAAGATCTTTTGAAAATTAAAAGTAAATTAAATTTAGAATCTAATGAAAATATACTAAAATTAGAAATTTTATCTGGTGAAAAAATAAATCTGAATAAATTAAAATTTTCTTTTGATAATAATTTTATTGGAAATGTATCTTGGGATTCTAAATTAAATTCTGGTAAAAAAATACCTTTTACATTTTCTTTCTTTGATGAAAATAATATGCCTGTAACCGATATGTTGTTTGTTTATGGTATTACAGATTCATCTGGAAAAGAAATATTTTCAAATATTGGAGTCAATGAAAAATATCTTGGTATTTTAGCACCGCATGGACTTTATCAAGAATCAATTTTTATTCCGACTGATGAGAAATATGAATTTAAATTAATTTTAACTGGTAAAAATTCTAATAATTTTGAAAAGTTTTTTGTGTCTACATCCGACTTTCAAATTAATTCTCAATTAATCTTACAAGATCAAAAAACTAATGTCATTCCAGATTGGATAAAAAATAATGCTGAGTGGTGGGCAGCTGGTGTAATTGATGATAACTCATTCATTCAAGGAATTCAATTCCTAGTTAAAGAAAATATATTAAAAATTCCTCCAACTGTGCAGGGAACTAGTTCAAGTTCTGAAATTCCAGATTGGATAAAAAATAATGCTGAGTGGTGGGCAGCTGGTGTAATTGATGATAACTCATTCATTCAAGGAATTCAATTCCTGATTAAAGAAGGAATTTTAAAAATTTAGTCGTATACTTTGAATTAAACTATTCTCATTTCTCTCTCTGTACTTGATTATGCGATCTTTTTTCAGAACTTTAATGATGCCTAATGCTGTTTCAGAACTTTAACTTCTTGTATCAATGATTTATAAGACGATTATCGATTTTTGCACTTTATGGCAAAAGTCTATGATGTACCAGCAGATGTCCTAATTGAAAGATTAGCAAATATTCTAAAGAATGAAGATATTCCTGCTCCTTCTTGGACTCCATTTGTCAAAACTGGAGCACATGCAGATAAACCACCACAAGATAGTGAATGGTGGCAAACTAGATGTGCATCAATTTTAAGAAAAATTTACTTTAATGGTCCAATTGGTGTTAATGAATTAAAGAAAGACTATGGCGGCGGTAGACCATCTGGATATGGTGCTGCTCATCATAAAGATGCAAGTGGTGCAATTATTCGTACTGCAATTCAAGGATTAGAAAAACTTGGATATTTAGAAAAAATTGAAAAGAAGGGTAGAGTTGTTTCTAAAAATGGAATGCAAAAACTAGATAGACTTGCAACTGAAATCCTTAATGAATTAATTTTAGAAAAACCTGAATTGAAAATATACCGTTAGATCAAAATGAGTTTTCCTGAACCAAATGATTTACCACAAGATCATAATCCTAATCATGAGCAAGCTGCACAAAAAGAACAAATTTTAAGAAAAATTCTTACTCCTGAAGCCAGAATGAGGCTAAATAATATCAAAATGGTTAAACCTGAATTATCTGATAGTGTGGAACAATTTCTAATTGGAATGGCATCACAAGGAAAAATGCCGGGACAAATAACAGATGATCAATTAAAAGAGATTCTTTTATCTTCACAGCAGCCAAAGCGTGAATTTAAGATGAATCGAGTATAATACAGATAAAATATAATTATGGGTAGTATTTGTCATTATTCATGAAAGCCGTTACATACAGTGAATATGCACCAGACGATAATTATGCTAAAATCCTTAAAGTCCAGGATATAGATGATCCAAAACCAAAAGCAGATGAAGTAGTTTTTGAAGTAAAATCTGCAGCCTTAAATTATAATGATATTTGGGGCATGAGAGGAGTTCCAGTTGCAGTACCATTACCACACGTATCAGGTTCTGATGCTGCAGGTGATGTTATCGCAGTTGGT
>JACNFV010000155.1 GCA_014384445.1 Candidatus Nitrosopumilus sp.
CAAATCCAAAAATTAATAATTTAAAAACAATTACTAGAATAAATGAGATCGTTGATTTAATAATGGGGGGAAAAAAATGAGAGCTTTATTAACAGGAGGTTCTGGTTTTATTGGAAAACATTTGATATCATATCTTCATTCTAAACACATTTTTGTTGATAATTTAGGTAGTGAAATATTAAAAGATAATAAAAAACTAAATTTTTTTTTAAAGGGTAACAAATTTAAAAAAACCAAAACTTATGATGTGCCTATTCATTTAGCTGCAGATCTTGATGAATCTTCTAAACAATTAATTTCTGCAAATGTATCACTTACAGAAAAACTCCTAAATTTGTGCGTGAAAAATAAAATAAATCGGTTTATCTTTGCATCATCTCATTTGGTTTATGGGAAAACTGATTATCTTCCTATTGATGAAGATCATGTAAAAAGACCTAGAACAAAATATGGAAAGTCAAAACTTCTTGCAGAAAAAATATGTGAATCATATTCAAAAAACCATGATCTTCAAATTACCATTTTACGAATTTCATCTGTTTTTGGACCTGGTCAAAATGAAAAATACATAATTCCTAGAATGTTTCAACATGCATTATCTCAAAAAATTATTTTACATAAATATTCTAATGGATGTCAATTAATGGATTTGATTCATGTCGATGATGTTTCAAAAGCTATTCTCAAAGCATGTCTATCAAAAAAATATGGTGTTTACAATTTATCTTCGGGTGTAGGGATAACCCCTTTTGATCTGGCTAAAATTATCTCAAAACTTGTTAATCAATGTGAAATTATTGTCGAAAATAAAAAAAATGAGACAAATCATTTCTTTTATGATGTATCAAAGATAAAAAATGAACTTGATTATCATGCTTCGTTAAAACCTAATCTGAAAATATTAAAACCATGGTTTACAAAAAATTCAAAAATTTCTAAATCTAGAAATCTTAATAATAAAAGAAAACTTTGATTGTATGTTGAACATATTCTTAGCTGCTGAAATTGGTTCCAATTGGGAAGGAAGTGTTCTCAAAGCAAAAAAAATCATAACTGAATGTAAAAAATCTGGTGCAAATGCTGTAAAATTTCAAATGTGGAGAGCTGAGGATTTGTATCCTGGACATTCTCTATTTAAAATCATAAAAAAATCTGAATTATCTTTTAAAAATGCCAAAATCATCAAAGATTTTTCTGATTCTATTGGAATTGAATTCTTTTGTTCAGTATTTTATCCTGAAGCAGTAGATTTTCTTGAAAGTATTGGAGTAAAACGATACAAAATTGCTTCTAGAACATGTATTCTTAAAGATCCGCTTTCAGTTGAAACCCTGAATGCAGTAAATAATACGAAAAAATCGACTTTTGTAAGCATGGGTATGGGTGGAAAAAGAAAATTCATTGAAAAATCTCTCTCCAAAAATAAACTTGATTTTTGCTATTGCATTTCAGAATATCCATTAGATGTTAGAAAAATTAATTGGAAAAATTCTATCAAATTCAATGGTTTCTCAGATCACACTTTGGGCATAACTGCACCAATTGTATATTCTTCATTAATGAATCAGAAAAATGCAAAATCAATATTCATAGAAAAACATGTAAAACTTTCAAACACAAAGAGTCTTGATGCTTCTACCTCTATTGATACCAATGAATTATCAATGATGAATAATTGTTTAAGAGAAATTGAAAAAATTAAACTTTAATTTTTAAGTCAATCTATTAATTGTTTTAATTATTCTATCCGTTTCACTCTCTGTAAGGTTTTGATGAATTGGAATCGATACTACCTCATTTCCTATCTTTTCAGTAATTGGTAATTTTCTTTCATTTTTATAATAGGTCATTTTGTGAATTGGTTTGTAATGTATTCCAGTTTCAATTTTTTCTCTATTCATTTCTTTCACAAATTTCTTTCTATTTTTTACTCTGATCCAATAAAGGTGATATGAGCAGTTTTCTTCAAATGGCATTTTACTTTCAAGCTGAATTTCTTCACAATATTTTTTAGCTATTTTTTTCCTAATGGAATTCATTTTATCAAGTCTTTTTAATTGTGTTAATCCGATTGCTGCAGAAAATTCATTCATATAATAATTCCATCCAATTTCACTAACATCATATTCCGTTTTCTTTCTATTTGTGATCCCACACCATCTTTTTGATTTTAAATCATCTAAAATTGGTTTTGAATTATTAGAATTAATTGCTACTAGTCCACCTGTAGGCATTGCTAAATTCTTTACTGGGTGAAAACTGAAACACACTGCTTTTCCATGCTTGCCAATTTTTTCTTTATTAAATTCTGAACCTGCTGCATGTGCTGCATCTTCAACTAACTCTAAATCATTTTGCTTACAAATTTTTTGAATAGATTTTAGATCACATGGCATTCCTCCAAAGTGAACAGGTAAAATTACTCGAGTTTTTTGGTTAATATTTTCTTCAATCTTTTGTGAATCAAGACATAATATTTCTTCATCAATTTCTGAAAAAATAGGTTTCCCTCCATTCATAATTACTGCATGAGCAGTTGAAATAAATGTCATTGATGGCAAAATCACTTCTTTTCCTTTCAAATCAAATAATGATAGTGCCAAATGTAATGCTGCAGTACCAGAATTTACTGCTACACATTGGTCACAATTGATATATTTTTTAAAATTTTTTTCAAATTTTTTAACATTTTTAATTCCTGCACCAGATGCCCAAAAATGACTTTTTAATACTCGTAATACTGCTTTTTCTTCTTCTTTTGTGATAAATGGATCAAAAAGTTTTATGGTTTTCATCTAGATGTCTCCGAACATTTTATCTTCATGTTTTGATTTATTTATTCCCTCATTTGGATCAATATTCTGATTAATTTTCGATAGATCTGGTTCTTGTTTTAAAATAGAAATTATATCTTTCATTAGTATTGGTCTCTTTTGAATTCTCTTAACTATTTCACGTATAAATTCTAAATCTTCTTTTCTATCTAATGTCCATCTATGTTTTGAATAATTTTCTTTGTTTTCATAATTTTTGATTTTAAATGCAGGATTATTTCTAATGAAATTTGTAACATGTTCTCTATCTGAAGATAATTTGGATTCTATCCATGCCTTTTCTAATGCTTCAAATGTAAAAACTTCTGTATCCAATCCTTTAGGGAAAGTATCTTTTAGAGTATTTGAAATATAATCTTCTATATAAGTACAAGTAT
>JACNFV010000098.1 GCA_014384445.1 Candidatus Nitrosopumilus sp.
GAATTGTTAAATGGAATCTAGGGGCAAGATTTAGAACAAATATTCTATACTATTATGCAAATATTGAAAATTATTTAGTACTAGGATCAAGTGATAAAAGTGAACATCTAATAGGATATTTTACAAAATTTGGCGACGGTGCATCAGATTTAACACCAATTGTCTCACTTTACAAATTACAAGTTAGAGAAATTGCAAAACATTTAGGGATTCCAGAAAATATAATATTAAAAAAATCCAGTCCACATCTTTGGAAAGATCATGAAGCAGAAAAAGAATTAGGAATACAGTACGAGGAAGTAGACTCCATACTGTATTGTCTATTTGAAAAAAAACTTACAATCAAAGAAACAGTTGAAATTACAAATATAGATAAAATAACAGTTGAAAAAATTTATGAATTAAACATAAACAGTGAACATAAAAGATTACTAGCTGCAAAACCAGATAGATAGTAAAATGAATCTCCAGGACACATTAACGACAGTTGAACAGAAATTAGACATTACAAAAAAAATTAAAATTTATCTCTGTGGAGTCACAGTGTATGATGAATCCCACATAGGACATGCTAGAACAATCATAGTTTTTGATGTTTTAAGAAAATATCTAGAAAGTAAAAAAGTTGAAGTGGATTTTGTTCAAAATTTTACGGATGTAGATGATAAAATCATAAATCGTGCCACTAAAGAAAATACAACCGCAGAAAAAATTAGCTCAAAATACATTGAAAACTATTTTAGAGATTTTGAGGAGTTAAATGTTAAACGTGCCACAAATTATCCAAAAGCCACAGAACACATAGAAGACATCATAGAATTTATTAAAAAATTAATTGGTAAAGAAATGGCATACGTTACAAAAAATGGAGTTTATTTTGCAGTTTCAAAATTTTCAGAGTATGGAAAACTTTCAAAAAAGAAAATAGACGAACTACAATCAGGATCAAGAATTCAAGTGGATGAAACAAAAAATGATCCAGCAGATTTTGCAGTATGGAAGTTTTCAGATACAACCCCCACATGGGAAAGTCCATGGGGAAAAGGAAGACCAGGATGGCATATCGAATGCTCAGTAATGAGTTTAAAGTACCTTGGAGAAAATTTTGATATTCATGGCGGTGGACGGGATTTAATTTTTCCTCATCACGAAAATGAAATTGCACAATCAGAAGCATGTACAAATTTACATTTTGCAAAAATTTGGATGCATGTAGGAATGGTCACAATTAGTGGTGAAAAAATGTCAAAATCATTAGGAAATACAAAATCAATTAAACATGTTTTAGAAAATTGGGGCTCAAATGTAATCAGGTTATTTTGTCTATCAGGACATTATTCCAAAGTAATAGATTATTCTGAAGAGATGTTGAAGGAAAATCTCATAAAATGGAGACAAGTTGAAACATGTTATTATGAATTAATTCACGCAGAAAGTGAAAATCAGGAAAAAAATAATCAAAATATTGAAAAAATAGGCATGGAATTTGATGATGCATTGGAATCGGATTTCAACACACATTTAGCACTATCTGCATTTTTTCAACTAGTAAAAGAAACAAACAGGTTGGCAGCAGAAGAAAAACTTACAAAAGAATCAGCACGAATAATTAAAAAAGAATTTGAAAGAATGACAAATATTTTAGGATTAGTCATTCCAGAAATGACTCAAGAGAAAAAACAGGCAATAGACGATTTAATCCAAAATAGGGAGAGGTTACGAAAAGAGAAACAGTTTGAGGAGGCAGATAAAATTCGTGGGCAACTAAATGAAATGAATATAGAATTAATTGATCATAAAGAAAGAACAATCTGGATGAAAAAAGAAAAAATACAATCAGAAAAATAAAAAAAATAAGCGTAAAAAAATTAGGCGAATCTAATTAGTTGTGTCTAATTTTAACAGCGTTTAATAGAATTAAAGAATAAAATAACACATGAATCCGTGGACTAAGTTTTGGAATTGGTATGAAAATAAAATACTAGGAAGTATTGTTATAATTGCAATAATACAATTTATTCAAATACCACACATGGTGTGGAATGCAGATATAATGCTTGAAGCAGGAATCATTTCAAGAGTTCATCCAGTAATTGATTGGTTCCTTTACGGCGTAGACTTGATTGAAATTATTTCAATTATCAACGTAGGCATGATCATGTTTAGTCTAATTAAGAAAAGACGTGCAGATAAAAAACAGGCAAAAACTAGCTAGTCTTTTCCAGACCAAATTACTCTTTGCGGGAAAGGAATTTCAATTGCAGCATTATCAAGAGCCCGCTTAAGTGTAGTAAGAAGAATAGGTTGAGCTTGACCCCAATCATCTTTAGGGTACCAAACAAAGACATGAATGTTTACGCTAGAGTCACCTAATGCCTCAATTCGAAATTCAGGTTTAGGAATTTGAAGTACAAAAGGCATGGTTTGTAAAATCTCATTTTTCATAACTAAAATTGCATGTTCTATATCAGAATTGTAAGAAATTCCAACCACAGCATCAGCACGTCTAACGGTAGACAAGGCGAGGGAGCGAATATTGGATGTAAAGAATTTGTCATTAGGAATTCTAGTAACAGTGCCATCAAACCTTCTAACTTTACTGGAAAAGGTTCCAATGTCTAAAAGGGTTCCAGAAATCCCCATATCAGGAAGATCAATAGTATCCCCATGTTTTGCAGGTTTTTCAACAATCAAGAAAAGGCCAGATATCAAATTGGAGACAACAGATTGGGTGGCAAATCCAATGACCACTGCAAATATTCCACCTGCAACCATAATTCCAGATAAATCAATCCCCTGACTAGAAGTAAATCCTAGAAAGGAGATTATTAAAATTCCAAAATAAATTAATTTGCTAATATTCTGAGCAGTGTCCTTAGGTAATGACGGCGCATAGTATTTATGAAATAATAATTTTGCAATTTTTGCAGTGATTATGCCACCTGCCATTATAATACCACCAATTAGCAATGAAAGAACAGTTAGTTCCCCGACAAGTTGCATTTCAGACAAACTCTGAAGTAATTCCAGCACCATTATTCTAAGGTCATCTCCATATGATGAACACTGTCAGTTGAGTTATCCCAGCCAGGAGCTTGGGTCCACTCAGTATCTACAAGAGTTGGTTTTACCTCAGCAATATTTACAGCTGCACGTTTTTTCATAATTATTTTTATTCCATCTACAATGGATTTAGAATTATTGTAGTACAGATTATTATCAGTGATAGGAAAAATTACTTTACTAATAGTTTGTGCAAAGGATAGAGTGTTTTCAATAACAATATGCATCACTCCATTCACATAAGAAATAGAGTCATTGTAATCAGTAGCTAATGATACTTCAGCATATTTACACAACGTTCCAGTGTCAGGAGAACCATATAGGCTAAATCTAGAATTCAAATGGTTACAAGTTACCCAATCAAGGGGTTCATGATTATCCCCATAGATTAAAAATATTCCAATTTCAATAGGACAGTGGACAAAAATACTAGCAGCTGAATTTTCACCAAGGTGAATTTCTTTATCAAGTTTTAAAAAAACATAGTTTGTTCTTTTTGCAGGGTGATTAAGAGGTCGAATAGGCACCAATCCAATTTTAACATCATTTGATTTTATAGGAATAATTTTTTCAATTGTTTGACCTTCTGAATTTTCTCTAAAATAGGAAAAAGCATCATCGCTTATTCTTTGAAATTTAATCAAAGTGTTTGGAAGTAATAATTCAAGATCATCCCCTAAATCATAAATTCCATAGTTTGAAAAAGTTATTTCAGAAGTATCACTCATTGTTTTCATTTTGTTATTGTTAAATCTACAATTTGCTTTATGTTGGCAACTTTCATTGTCTATGTAATTAGTAATCATAGACAAGAAATGAAGATCATTAGCTTCTAGTTCTCTTTTTTATGGTCGCAATTTTCTTAGATGACCTAGATTCCTTTGTTTTTGAAGTTGATTTAGCAACCTTGCCCTCAACTTTTGTACTTTTTCCGCTTCTTCTAGCAGCACGGGATTGTTCTGCCCTTACAGTTTGCTCTTTCTTTGCCTTCTCTTTTTCTTTTTCAGTTAGTTTTGCTCGAACCATACAAAGTAGTGATATTTTATCATAAATAAAGGAATTTTTAAGGAATATGGGAAAAAGAACCCTCAGACACAACTAAACCGCTAAATTTGTCAGGTTGTATGATTTTAGCCAAAATTTCCAACCCTTCAACGGTTCGAATACTAGGTTTACTAAAAAAAGAATTTGCGTCAACAGCAAAAATTTGTTTATTTTTTACAGCGTTTAGGGAATTCCAATCAGGGTTATTCCTCAAAATTGTATCATATTCAGATACAGTGCGTAAAGTATCAAATCCACATGGCATAAAAATAATCACGTCAGGATCAGAGCCCATAATTTCATCCATAGTCATACGTCGAGAATGTTCACCAGATTTACTGATTAAATTAATCCCTCCTGCAGATTCAATCATTTGAGGAATCCAGTGACCTGCAGTAAAAAATGGTTCAATCCATTCTATTGCAAGTACTTTGATCGATGTTTTATTTTTTGAATTGTGTATATTTTGAATTCTTTTTTTTAACGAATTTACAATTTCTAAAGCTTTTTGGTTTTTGTCCAAAATTTTTCCCAACGTTATAACGGATTGTATTATTTCATCCAGGTTATGAGGATCCATAGAATACAATTTAGGTTTTTTTGGAAGAATGTCCAGTGCATTTTTAACTTGAGTTGTATAAGCTGCACAAACCTCACAAGTTTCTTGTGAAATAATTAAATCAGGATTTGCGTTTTTAAGATTTTTTTCATTTAAAGTAAAAATATCTTTTCCGTCACGCAATAGAGTGCATGTAACGGTGTTTATTTCATTACTTGTTAATTCATCAGAATTAATTACAGAGGAAATTACTCGTGGTTTTAATTTTGCAGAATCAGGGTATTTACATTCATGGGTAACTCCAAATAATTTATCTTCCACACCAAATTCATAAAGTAGTTCAGTAGCACTAGGCAGAAATG
This sequence comes from Candidatus Nitrosopumilus sp., assembly GCA_014384445.1. Taxonomy (GTDB): domain Archaea; phylum Thermoproteota; class Nitrososphaeria; order Nitrososphaerales; family Nitrosopumilaceae; genus Nitrosopumilus. The sequence continues at coordinate 5,029 of JACNFV010000098.1, forward strand.
AAACAATTCTATCTACAGCCATGTTTAAAGATAGACGTTACAAAGTTTAAAGATTGCACATGTAGTAACTACCGATTTTAAAAATTAGTCAAGTTAATAGGCTCATTTTAGTCACAAATAACAATGTCATCTGACTCTCAAGAGATACGACGATCAATATTATCAAAATGGCACAAAACTTTATCAGAATATGGGAATTTATTTTCATCAGATACAATTAGCGGTACTAGTCCACCATCAGTATTTGTGGGATCGTATAATTATCCAAAAGTGTTTGTAGGTCCAATGGTCCCACCAATTCATGGCGATACCAGTTTATTGGATAATCCTGAAAAATGGAAAGGCAGATCACTTGAAGAAATTATAAATTTTCGCCTAAACTTAGTAAGAGGAGTTCAAAAAACAGGAATTGAAGAAACAGAAGGCAGGTACATCGAAAATCTTCAAGAAATCACTATGTCAGAAAAACCCACAGATCTAGATTTGGTTTTTATAAAAAATACATCATCAAATATTTCTATGGATGGGGAGAGTGCACCTTTTGGCCCTACAGGTGAAATAAAATCTGCAAAATTTTCTGGAAGTACACCCACCAAACCAATTGAAAAAATATTCTATGATAAAGATATGAAAGCGCAAGATGCAGTTTTGAAATTATACAGTTCAGGAATTGAAATTTCTAAAATTCAAAAATGTTTCAGCATTGGGATGTTAGGTAAGAAAAGAAAATTAGTTCCAACAAAATGGAGTATTACTGCAACAGACGATATAATTTCAAAATCAATAGTTAAAGAAATTTTACAAAATAGTATAATCGACACGTGTAAAGTTTTTTCATACGAACATTTAGGAAATGTATTTTCAGTGATTTTATTTCCACATAGATGGATTTTTGAAATGATTGAGGGATGGTATTCAAATGGAATTTTAGGATTTGGTTCAGATAGCGAGGATGCACGAGGCATAGATCATCCACCACGTATTGCAGGGGCATATTTTGCTGCAAAACTCGGAGTTTCAGAATATTTGCTAAAAAATAAAATTCAAGCAGGAGTTTTAATTTTTAGGGAAATCAGACCAGAATACGCCATTCCAGTGGGAGTATGGCAGGTTCGTGAGGGTATCAGAGAAGCCATGAAGCAAAAACCACAGATGGTATCAGACTTTAATCATGCATTGAATTTAGCATCATCAAAAACAAGCGTAAGTAAAAAAGAATGGATTGTGAATGGAGATATGATTAACAGAGTTAGACAAAAAACAATTTTAGATTTCATATAATAAAATTAAATTAAAAATTATTTTTAAAAATAGATAAAGAAATTAAAATTAATGATTACCAAAATGAACGAATTCGCTCTACAGTTCTATACCTATCATGTAGAAGAAATCCAGACATCAGACCCATTACAGAACCAAAGATTACATGTAAAAGGGCAGAATACCACAATACGAAATCATTGTTAACAATTAATGTAGATAATGCTTCTTTTTCATCTGGCAAGATATTGAGCATAGAATCACCTGAACTGATTGCAGTTTCTATCATAGGCATCATAATCATAGTATGCAGTGGCAAGAACGCCAAACTAAATACAATTGCACCGGTAATTGCACCAGTTAAAATTCCCTTAGGAACAGTTACAATTCTAAATGTTCTCCAATAGGAAGCTGCCAAATTAAAAGCAATTCCGATTAATGCAGAAACAATAATGTGTGCCATAAAGCCTATAGCAACTGCACCCATACCTTCAACACCAAACGGAATACCAATTGTTTTGTAAAATGTTCCATGTGGAATGTTAATCTGTTGATCAATCGAAAGAAATGATGAAAATAGCGCACAACCAGCAACTAAACCAGCCCCAAAGCCCACCTTTACAGTACCAAATAGACCTTCAGAGTTATCAGTTTTAGAGCTCATCAATAAATTACCAGATGAGGTATTTTATAAAGTAATACAAGCAAAGAGGGATCAATTTTTAAGATAATCCAAGAAGCATTTACAGTTCAAAGAGTATTCTTAAAAGAAAAAAATTAGATTAAAAACTAACAATCATGTTCAAGTGGCTCTTTATCTTTGATTTTTTCCAAAGTTTGATGGATTTCTTTCAAAGCCCAATCAATGTCTTTAAAATCATCAGAAGACATGGAATTTTTCCATTTATCTAAAACAGTATTGGCAATATCTGAACAATTGTACAATAAATTCCAATAAGGGTGATGCTCAGCTGTAGTATATGCCAATTCAGTCATGTCATTGAGACCATTCTGAGCTCTAGCCAAGGAAGTCATTTTTGAACCAAATATTTTGATAATATTATTTTCAATGTCTTCCTCAATCTTCAGAGGAATATCAGGATGATATTTTTTTACTAAATCAAATAGATCTTGACGAAAGTTTTCAAAATTAGTCATGACAATAATCTCTGATGTTCTGCCAGCATACATCTATTAAAAATAACAACAATTCCAGATTTTCTAGCTAATTCTTCAGAATCAGAATCATGAATTCCTTCTTGCAACCATATCACTTTGGGTTTTTTCTCAATACAATCATGAATAATTGAAGAGATTTGATCAGACGGTCTAAACACATCAATGATATCAACAGGGCCATCAATTTCAGTAATAGAATCATAGCAACGAGTGTTCAAAATTGTATCAGTGGTAGGATTAACAGGAGTTACATCATACCCATTATCAATTAAATATTTTGGAACGTAATGAGCAGCTTTTGATGGATGTTTAGACATTCCAATTACAGCGACATTTTTCAAAGATAATACATCAACTATTTTGTCATCTGAATGAGAATCTCTATCCACAAAAATATTTCAATAATGTCGCATATAATTTTTGAATTAATTAATGGCACTAGTAAAATAGATACAAATACAATAAATGGTAAAAATAAATGGTAAAACTATTGACAAAATCAATTCTAGTAACAGGGGCAACAGGGTTCATAGGTTCAAGATTAGTAAATTCATTGATAGATAAGGGATACAATGTAACTAGTCTAATCCGTAAAGGAAAAGAAGGGAATTTAAAATCAAATATAATTTATGGCGACATAACAGATGGGAGGATAGATTTTAAAGATTTAGAATTTGATTGTGTATTTCATCTTGCATCGCACACACCATTAGAAAAAAATAAAAAAATATTAGAAAAAGTAAATTTAGAAGGAACAAAGAAATTATTCAAAGAAATTAAATCAATAACAAAATCAATAATTTACATTTCAGGTTTAGGAGTGTATGGGGAAACAGGTGAAGTAACAATAGATGAAAATCAGAGATACAATCCAAATACAAATTTTGTTAAAATTAGACTAGATGCAGAAAAATACTTGAAAGATAATTCACTAGAACATAAAATAGATTTTGCAGTTGCCCATTTTGGAGATGTCTATGGGCAAGATGGGTGGTTTTATGAGATGCTCATCAAAAGATTAAAAAAAAATACATTTAGAATTCCCAAGGGGGGAGATTATTACAAATGTTTTGTTCATGTGGATGACGCAGTAGGAAGTATCATTGCAATACTAGAGAAAGAATCATTTGGGGAATCATTCATAATTGCAGACTCTATGCCAGTAAGTTTTAAAGAATTTTCAAATTTTACAGCAGATCAAATAAGTGCAAAACATCCAGGAAGTGTTCCCGTGTTTTTGGCAAAGGCAGTACTAGGATCAGATTTGATAAAACTGTTAACCACTCCTATCAAGGTATCCAATAAAAAAATATCAAAAATATATGATTTCAAATACCCGAATTACAAAGAAGGAATTAAACAAGTCACGTCAGAATTAAAATCAAAAAACATGATCTGATTATAATCAGAGAGTTTTTTAGGCATAAAAAAAATATGACCATATGCAAACAGAGCCAAAAGACGTCATCATATTAGGATCAATTAGAAGGGGCAAGAAAAAATTTTCGTCCATACAAAATGAAACAAAAATCAATCCAGAAGAATTAAATTCAATTTTAGAAGAATTGGAAAATAAAAAATTCATCAAGGTTGAAGAATCAAAGGGATGGTTTGGGAAAAAAGTAGAATTAAAAATAACAGATAACGGTTCAAATGAATTAGATAAAAAAATTATAGAAATACAATCAAAATGGAAAGAAATGCAAGTGCTTTATCAAAATGGAGATAAGCAAAAACTTCAAGAAAAAATGGAAGAAAATAAATCGTTTTTGCCAAGCATGATGTTTTTTGGGGTAATGGATATGATGATGTTTTCAATGATGTTTAGTATGATGGGTGTTGGAATGTCAGATTATGTTTCACAAGAAAATATGAGTGATAACGGTATGGATGATGGCGGTATGGATGATGGCGGTATGGATGATGGCGGTATGGATGATGGCGGGTTTGATTTTGATATTGGATTCTAGAGAGCATTTTATACTTGAAGAAGAAATAACAATTAATTGATTTATAATTCATTTGATGATACAGGGTTACTCAGAGTTTTAACATTTTTAAAAACACATAACACAGAATATCTTTCAGGTCAAGATCTTAGCGATGTTTTACGAATTAGTAGAGTTGCAGTTTGGAAGCATATTAAAAAAATTCAAGCACTAGGATATACAATAGAATCAAAGCAAAAAGAAGGCTACAAACTTACAACAAATTCAAACTTACTCTTACCATGGGAAATTGTTTCAGGAATTAAAACAAAAATATTGGGACAGCAAGCATATTATTTTGATTCCATAGATTCTACTCAAAATCAAGCACTAAAAATGGCAGATGACTCAAAAAACGATGGCGTAATAATAATTGCAGAGGAACAAACGGGTGGAAGAGGCAGATCAGATAGAAGATGGATTTCACCCAAGGGAGGAATATGGTTATCCATAATATTACATCCAAAATTTGATATTTCAATTACAACATTATTTCCAATTGCATCATCACTGGCATTATCATATGCAATTGAAAAAACATGTGGAATGTCACCATCGTTAAAATGGCCAAATGATTTAACAGTTAATGGAAAAAAACTAGCAGGAATGTTAGTTGATGTTTCAATGCAATCAAATAGAATTGAAAGTTTAGTATTAGGAGTTGGAATTAATTTTAATGTTAATGTAAAAGAAATTGGAAAAAAATTAAAAAATACGTCAAACTACTATGGAATTGCAAGTTTAACTGAACAAAAAAATAAAGTTACTGCAGTTGAATTAGTTCAATCATTTCTACTAGAATTAGAAAAAATATATGAATTATTAAACATGAATCAAACTAAAAAAATTATTTCAGAATGGACAAAAAGATCGTCAACAATTGGAAAAAAAGTAGAAATTGATACAGTTAATGGAAAAATAAAAGGAGAGGCAATAAAGATTGACGAATACGGCAGATTATTAATTAGAAATAAAGAAAAAATAAGTAAAATTATTGCAGGGGACATAGTTCATTTATAAAAATAAATTATTTTTAAAATTTTACTTAGATTTTGGTTTAGATTTTGGTTTAGATTTTGGTTTAGATTTTGGTTTAGATTTTGGTTTAGATTTTGGTTTAGATTTTGGTTTAGATTTTGGTTTAGATTTTGGTTTAGAAGACGTAAGCATAGAAGACTGTTCTTGTAAAATACCAGTTAATTCGTGTTGTATTTCAAAAACATATGACAGCATAACCTCCAGGGATGATGAATATTGGGCATAAAGAGAAATAAGATCTGTTTTCTTTTGATCGGATTTTACTAGAGATTCATTTGAACGAAGTAAATTAGATGAAGTAATCAGTTCCGGAATATTTGAAACAACATCACCCATGCTACTTAATTCAGACTGAATTTGTTCAATTTCTTTACGTAGATTAGGAATAGTATTAGAAATTTTAATTTCAGTCATCACAAAAAGACGCAATTATGAATGAATTAAAGATTCTCATACATTATTTAAAAAGAAAAGTACAAGAACACGTTTATGTTCAAAATTGCAATATATACAAAGAAAAAAGGAGAGAATGTAATATGGAAAAAATAATTAAAATTGCAATAGTCATTACAGTTATCATTTTAACCACATCACATATCATGTCAAATGAAGTACTAGCTCAAAATGTGGAAAGAATAGAAATAGAAAATGCAAAAGAACATTTTATCAATGGAGAGTATAAACAGGCTGTTAGAATTTATGAACAATTATTAGAAAATAATCCAAATAACTTACCCCTGTTAAAAATGAAAGCAATTGCATTAAGTAATTCGGGTGATGAATTAAATTCTTTAAAAGATTTTCACAAAATTATTCAACAGGATCCAAATAACGTGATAGCCTTAACAGGTATGGGGATAAGCTTTGGAAATTTAGGAGAATACAAAGAAGCATCAAATTATTTAGAAAAAGCATTAAAAGAAGAACCAGATAATAAAATCATAAAAAATTATAAAAAAATTATCGATGAAATAAATATAAAATATAGATACGTGCCTACAGAAAAACCAGTGTCAACTGCATCTAAAAGTAACGGAGAGGTTCCAGTATGGGTAAAAAGTGTAGTTAGTTTATGGGGGGTAGAAAAAATTACCGATAATGATTTTTTAAATATATTAGAATATTTAATAAAAAACGATATAATTAAAATTCCAAAGGAAAGTTTGTTTGAAAATACCAAGGAATTAAAAATGTTATCATGGATTAAAGGAAATCTAAATGTATGGAGTCAAGGAGAAATTCCAAATTCAGAGTTTTTTAAAAATATGAATTGGTTAATAGAAAATAAATTTATTAAATCAGATAAAATGGAACAAAAATCACAAGAAGATTTAGATTATGAAGAATATTTGTTCAACAAGTACCTTAGAGACATCAAAAATAACATATCTAAAGAAAAAAGATACATAGAATATTCAAATCCCAGTCAAGATGTAATTAAAAAATTTCTCAGAGACTATGCAAAATGGAACTTTGAACAGCAAGTACAAATGTCATCATCTGAATTTCCAGATCCAACATATGAAATAATCAACGATACATACATCATCAAATACAAAGTGTACATAAATGAACAACCAGCAGGACTTCCATTAGATCATGTAAGTACATTAGAAAATACATTCAAATTTTGGGAATCTCAAGAATTAAAAACAAACAATCAAAAAGCAAAAATGATATTTGAAATTACAAAATTAAAACATGAAGCTAATGTATGGATAACTTGGGTAGTACGAGATATTGGTGAAGGGGTATTAGGACATGCACATCTTGGTAAAGGTGTTGTAGAAGTGGCATTAGGGGACTATACTTGTGATGGTATGTTTCAACTATACGATATAGAAAGTGTAGAAAAAATAATGACTCATGAGATTGGTCACTCAATAGGCTTACAACATACAAACGATAAAATGAACATCATGTATCCATCATATACACCATCATATGCATATTGTTTACTAAATTAAGAAACATAATTTCAATAATTAAGAATAATTAAAAATATTATTTCATATTATTTTTAAATTCTAATCTATCCCAAGGAAAAACAACATATGAGTCGTCAAATGTTTTTTCTCCATAAATTAATTGTTCAGGGTACGTCATCCCACGTCTAGCATATAAAGTAGCAAAAATAAATTTTGAACCGTCATCTACATTTAAAAAAATATTGTTAAATGTTTTACCACTATCAAAAATATCATCAACAAACAAAGAATCAGATGAAATTTTATTTTGATCAACATGTATTTTTTTAATATTTAGTGCATCAGCAATTAATCGAGAAGGGATTAACCCACCACGACTTACAGTACTAATACTAGAAAAATTTCGATTTAATTCTAAAATACGTTTGGAAAGTTTTTTGATTATTTCTTCAATATCATTCCAATTAACTTCCTGCATTTCAATCATAGAAATAATTAGAAATAAAGAGGAATTAAGTTATTGGAATCAAAAATAGTTAAGAATATTTTTCAACATATTCAACAAGTTTTAAAATTTTAAAGAGAGTGTCATCAGAGAAATTATAATCTTTATGAGAAAACAATAATTTTTAATTATCATGCAATTTAAAAATTATAGTTAGCACGGTATTAGATAGGAAAAAAGCAATGAAAATACTAGCAATAGCATTGTATTTTAAGATCAAAAATGACATAATTTTGTGATTAAAAAGAAAATTTCAAAAATTCTAGTACCGCTAGATGGATCAAAAAATTCCATACGAGGTCTTGAAACTGCCATCACATTAGCAAGGAATTGTGATGCGACAATAACTGGTGTTCACTCAATTCATGCACCACCACACTCAGAATTCAGAGGAGTGGGTTCAGTAGAGGCAGCATATAACATCAATATGAAAAAATTCATTGATGAGGCTAAGACATTAGCAGCAAAAAATGGAATTGTGTTTACAGATAAAATAGTACGAGGTGAAATAGGATACAATATAATTAAAATGGCTCATGGGAAATCAAAATTCGACATGATTGTAATTGGGTCAAGAGGAAGAAGCTCTACAAAAGAAATGTTCTTTGGAAGTGTATCAAACTACGTCATACATACATCAAAAATTCCAGTTGTTATTGTAAAATAATTAATTTAAAATCCCTGTTTTTTAAAATATTTTTGATGGTATTCTTCTGCTTTGTAGAATTTAGGAGCAGGAATAATTTGAGTGACTATAGGATCATTAAATGATTTAGAAGAATCAAGTGACTGTTTAGATTTTTCGGCAATTTCTTTTTGTATTTCGTCATGATAGAAAATTGCAGAGCGATATTGATTTCCAACATCAGGCCCTTGCCGATTTAATGTTGTAGGGTTATGATTGCGCCAAAAAATATCCAGCAATGCCTCATAAGTTATTTCGTCAGGATTAAATTCCACTTCTACAGCTTCTGCATGTCCAGTTTGAGCAGTGCATACTTCCTCATATGTGGGATTTGGTAATTGTCCACCAATATATCCAACTGCAGTTGAAGTTACACCCTTAGTTTTACTAAGTAAATCTTCAACATGCCAAAAACATCCTGCACCAAATGTCGCTTTCAATTCAATAAATATTCTACAATACCAAATTAAAAGGATATGGTTAAATTCTAAAAATTATTTAACGTCAGTAAAAATTTCAACTACTTTTTTAGCTAAATTTTCAATGTTTGCACTAGGTTCAGCAGAAATTAGCAGTAAAATTTGTGTGACAGGAAAAGGAAAACTTACTAAAACGGCCTTATCGCGTCTTGCTGCAAGATAATTAATAGGACCCAAACTTTCATCATACTCAGTTCGGATTGACGCATTTGAAACAAATTCTAAAAAGGATTTTAATCTAGTTTCATCGCTCTCATGAGGAATTAATCCTTCCTTAAATCCGCCAGCAATCAACTCTCCATCTTTATCAATAATTCCAGCAAATCGAATTTCAGATTCGCCTTGTAGTTGTATACATTTTTCATCATATAGTTTGAATTGAGTGGATTCAACCATCATACCAAGTATATCAATATCAAGATAAAAACCTATACAGAATTAAAAATCATAGATAATAAATTCAAGAATAAAATAAAATAAATTATTCTAGATCAGGATTTAAAGAACATTTCAAAAGCACATAATCGATAATTTTTTCTTGGGATGCTTTTTTCATTTTTAATAATGATTTGTAAAGAATTTTTTCCATATAACCAGGATAATGTTCAAGAATAGTACGGCTCAGAGTTTTCCTATTCTCAACATAATAGTCTGCCAACGGATCATAAACGTTAGAACCAATCGACATCTCATCAGTTATTTTAAATCCATTAGAAGTAAGAAGGTTTTTCAAATAATCTAAACTATAATGCTCAGATGACCACGTAAATTTTAGTAATCCTAATTTTCCAAGAGAGGAATCATTCACAGTTATTGGAATAGCAATTACTAAAAATCCGGATTTAATTAAAACTCGTTTAGATTCAACAATAAAATCAGATAGAGGTTTGAAATGCTGTGCAGATTCTAAAGCCAATACACGATCCACAGAATTATCATTAAAAGGTAATTTAGTGGAGGTAGAGTTTAAAAATTCAATATTTTTCTGATGTTTTGAAAAACATAATTGTTTAAAATTAATATTTACATCATAAAGATTAAGATCTGGAAAAGTATCTCGCCATAATTTAGAAGGGGCAGATAATCCACTTCCAACATCAATAGCATGTTTTGCAGTAGATAATTCAGATAAAGTTCCAAAAACGTTGCATAAATTATCTTGTGCAGAGATTGGATCTAGATGCTTTGAAGACCAGTAACCAAAATTAAGCATACTTCCACCAGTTGCAAGCTGCATAACAGGAGACATTGTATTGTACAGATTTATCACATCTTTTTCATTTTTACGAAATGTCCAAAGAAATACATCAATCGGGTTTATAGTTATCAAAAATAATTTCAAATTTATTTAAAATTAGTACTATTAATTCCTAAGTTAATTTTTAAAGATATTAAAATTATTTTAATAGTTAACGTATTTTACTAACTAAAAAAAAGATGAAATATTGAGTAATGCAGATAATAATGGGTCATCAAAAATAATACTTGCCAAGTGGAAAGATAGATTTCTTGCATGGTTAGTAGATTTTATTATCGTTTCAATGGTATCAACATCAATTTTTTTCATATCTTTCCTATACCTAAATTATAATTTTGAAAATTTTATCTCCAATGATGGAATGTATATTCCAACAAGTGTGATGTTTTTCGTATATTGGATAATTTTAGAACATAAAACAGGTCAAACTATTGGAAAAAAAATGTTTAACCTAAAAATTGTGAATAATTCAGGTGGAAAACCAAGTTTGATAGGGGTGATCATCAGTAGTTTTGGAAAATCATTCATACTTCCAATAGACACAGTCTTAGGATTGGTGATTACAAATGAAAAAAGACAAAGAGTGTTCAACAGATTAGGGAATACATTAATCATAAAAATTAAAAGTTCAGAAGATAATTCAGATCTTAAATATATCAAAGACTGATGAGTTAATTTTGAAATCAACAGTGCATAGCTAACGCTATGTGTGATTTAAAATGAAATCAACAGTGCATAGCTAACGCTATGTGTGATTTAAAATGAAATCAACAGTGCATAGCTAACGCTATGTGTGATTTAAAATGAAATCATCGTACAAGTCGTGTATATGTGGTCTACTTGATGAATGAAAATGATTCATCGCGCATAGTCTCTATGTAAGTGGCTGAACCGTTATGTTGGTCTATTAGTAAAGGCTGGCTCACCACTCGCCGAAGCTTGTGATCTACAC
>JACNFV010000060.1 GCA_014384445.1 Candidatus Nitrosopumilus sp.
GAATGAGATCTGTCAATGACAACAAATATAGAAGAGCAAAAAGTATTGAAGTGGATTACGATCGGCTTCTTAGAAAAAAGGTAATGATAACCTCAATATCTCCCGGATATCCTGTGTATTGTCCAAAGTGTAATTCAACTAGGGTTGTAATTTTCTATGATCCTCGATTTACTCCCAGATTGCAAAGCAAATGGGATAAATTAATAGATGAAAAAAGAATCATACTTGAAAACAGATGGGAAAAAATCAAAGGAGAAAATCAATGGGGAACCTTGGAAAAAGATTCTGAAAAACCAAATTGGATATGTAAGGGATGTTTTGATGGAGGCGTGATAATAGATGAATAATAATCGCAATGACATTTTTGTAAAAATTGAAAAAAATGCAGAAAGTTTGGAATCATATCGAGATTTTCCACTAATATTCATTATGAAAGATATTGTAATAGAACATGAATATTATTCTGAGATGTATGTTGGAATACTTGATTGTGTTGAAGGACATCGAATCTATCTTAAAGATGCATTTGAGATTAACGAGGGTAATTCAACGTACCTTGGAAATGAATTTAAAAAATGGGATTTAACAAGGGAAGATTCCACAATAAATGAATTTCCTCACATCAAACTGGAATTTATTGATACTATCTATGCTTCAAAATTAAAACTAACATTAGAACAAACCTGGAATGCATGGTCTGACCCACGAGATTTGATTAGAACAAATAATCCAATATATCAAAAAATCCAAAGAGGGTTTAGTGAAAACGAGGTTGATTTTACAGAAAAAAGCCAACCAGTATATTTTGATGAGGAAGGAGATAGAATATCTTTAAAAAAAATTCATGAAATAGAATCCAAAAACGGTAAACCAGTAAGTATGATTGCAGTCACAAGACAACAATATGACATCAGTGATTTCCCAAAATATGAAAAATACATAGAAAATGATTTACCATATGAGAGGATCTATTACGGATTATGGCCAGATGCTGAAAATAAAAAGATAGAGTATGATGTGTTGTATGTTATTCCAACTGATAATTACGAAGAAGTATTGAATCATCTAAACGCACATGATCAAATGAATAAAGGAATGCCACAAAAGATGGCATTGGTTGTTTTTTCAGGAGGCAATTATGAGATAATAGAAAATAGATTATAAATTCAGGCAAATTTCCACGAGCAATCAAACCTGTATACGATAAATCGGGTCTACACATAGAATTTTGAAAATTTCTGTGAAAAAATTAATTATAAATCTAATCTACTATCAAAATTTTCTGATTAATCAGATATTTTATTGCATTAAGTAATTCATCTTCAGAAACCTGATCTTGAGCATACCATCCAAAGATATTTTTCACCCAGCTCGGAATTTTTTCAGTTAGAGTAAGGCCTACTGCTTCTTCAATTGAAGAGTATTGAGAATAGTTATCATCAAACCATTTTTTGTATTCAGGTTCATTGTTGTATCTATCAACGTAAGTTTGAGGATCTTTTGATTTGTCTACAAATGTTGGTTCATTGGAAATTGATGAGGTTGGTTGTGTTGTTGTAGGTGTTGGTTTTGTATATTCTACTTTAATTGAACCATCCATCCAAGGGTGAACTAAACAAAAATACTCGTAAGTGGTTGGGGCAGAAACATCTAATGTATATGAAAAACTTTCGCCTGACATCATTAATCCAGAATCGAATACGTCATCAATTCCTGCATCATCATAAAAGAAATCAGAATATCCACTTGTTACAGTATGTGCAGCTGAATCATCATTATACCAAGTAATCGTTTCACCATTTTTAGCAACAACATGCCAAGGTGAATAACAATTGTATTCTTCTTGACAACCTGGAACAGAACTATTAGGAACGATACTAATTTGGTTGGTTCTTACATAATCAGGTTCAGAAACACTTGATTTTGGTGCGTCTAATGCAACAAATTTTGGATTGCTGATATTGAGAATATATTCAGTACAATCACTATAACCACCATCACAACTATCAAAATTTCCTTCTCTTATGGAAAGATCAAAAATATTGTTTCCTTGAGGCACTTCAAAACAATATGAATAAGATTTTGTTAGTTTTGGATTGATTTCTATACCATATGATTGACATTCCTCTTCACCATATCCCAAATTTGTCAAATCATATCTTTCAGATGTATAAGATATCTCATTTGCGGTAGCAAAAACGTTTGATGTGTAGTAATCTATTTCATCTGATGAAATATTGGTCACATCAAAATCTATTTTTAAAATATTGAATCCGGGTTGTTCAATTAATTCAATAGAGTTAAAATCAATCTTTATGTCTGTGTTTTTTAAAATAAATTTTTTCTTATATTCATCATAATCGGTTTTAGTTGGGCTTTTGATGCTTTTTGTTATTGATTGACATTGATCAGAAAAATATTGATTACCCCCATACTCTTCACACCAATCTCGATCAGCACTTAGTAATTCTATACTGTATGAGGAATTTGGAAAGTTTTTTGACACCTCATAACAAAATGTAAGTTCTCTTGTAACTTTAGCAGGAATTTCAGGGTTATCTGGACAAGCTTTGTCTCCTATGGGATAATCATCACCTAAGTAAGATATTGAATCAAAATACGTATTTGAAGAAACTAGATAAAAATTATTACCAATCCAAGAAGAACCAAAAGATTCATTCCCATTGTTTGTTAGATCAATTGTTACTACTATTATGTTAGTATCTTTACCTTCAAAGAGAAGAGTTGATTTTGAATCAATTTGAAGATCGGAGTAATCCAATTCTGCATAAACATTATCAATGAATAGAAATGAAAATGAAAATAACATTAAGATAGCAAAAATGAATTTCATAAAATAGTAATTTTATGTGTGATTAATAAAATGATCATTAAAAATTTGGGATGGGTATGGAATTATTTATCTAAAATTCCATTTATGCGGGATTATTCATTGATTCAAAGAAATGTTAACACGAAAGATTCACTTCATGATATTAAGTTAACAAGCAAATAACCACAACAGGTGTAAAAATGAGGTTAAACCATGTATACCAACTAGTACCAAGACAATAAACCTCCTTACTCTCTAAATCTGAGAAACATAAGATTGGGTCAACTTTGAATGAGCGAATCTTAAAATTCCCTGTTTGATTTTTTACTATATGGAAAAAATGC
>JACNFV010000081.1 GCA_014384445.1 Candidatus Nitrosopumilus sp.
GGGCAAAAAAATATTTTGATTGAAAAACCTGGTTCTCTATATGCATCTCAATTACAAAATTTAGATAGACTCAAAAAATCTCAAAAAATATTTGTAGCATATAATAGATTATTTTATCCTAATCTTCAAAAATTATTTCAACTTGTTAAAAAAGATGGTGGGATAAACTCATGTAATTTCACATTTACAGAATGGGTTGACAAAATAGATTTTAAAAAATATCATCCATCAGTATATTCTCGTTGGGGAATTGCAAATTCATTACATGTGATCTCTATGGCTTTTAGATTGATAGGAATGCCTAAAAAAATAAATTGTATCCATTCTGGAAATTTATCTTGGCACAAATCAGGTTCTATTTTTGTGGGTAGTGGTGTTTCAAAAAAAGGAATACTGTTTTCATATAATGCAGACTGGTCTTCATCTGGTAGATGGGGTATAGAAGTAACAACAAAAAAAAATGCATACAGACTTGTTCCTTTAGAACAACTATATCGATGCCCAAGAAATTCTACAACATGGATTCCTGTAAAATTTGACAAAAAATACCCAAAAATCAAAGAAGGTATTTCTGAACAAATACTTGCTATGTTGACTAAAAATGGAAAAAATTCATCAAATTTGGTTTCATTAAGAGAAGCTTCAACATTTAATCAGGTGGCTGAAAAAATATTTGGATATTCTTAATCTATATTTTCTCTTGCAAGACTAATATCTGACAAGATTTTCCTATAAATATTTGAAAATTCTAGTCATTGGTTACGGCTCGATTGGGAAACGTCACATCAAGAATTTACTATCTATTCCTAAAATGGAAGTTATTGTATTAACAAAACAAAAGTCTTCTGATGCTATATTAAAAAAATGCTCCGTACATAACATTCTAAAGGATTGTATTTTAGAAAAACCATCTGCAGCTATAATTGCAAATAATTCTAGTGAGCATATTGAGGTGGCTCTTAAACTCGCTAAAGAGGGAATTAATCTCTTTATAGAAAAACCATTATCCAACAATCTTAAAAATATTGGAGAATTATCTAAAACTGTAAAATCAAAAAAACTACTCACTATGATTGGATGTAACTTAAGATTTCATCCTTGTATTAAAAAAATTAAACAATTGATTGATAAAAAAACTATTGGAAAAATACTTTCAGTACAAGTTGAAAGTAGCTCTTATCTACCTGATTGGCACCCAAATGAAAGTTATTCAAAAAGTTATGCAGCACGCAAAGATCTAGGCGGCGGTGTTATTCTTACATGTATTCATGAAATTGATTATTTGTATTGGTTTTTTGGAATGCCCTATTCAATAATGTCTCAAAGTGGGAAATTTAGTACTTTAAAAATTGATGTAGAGGATCTTTCATTATCCATAATAAAATTCCCAAAAAATCTTTTAGCAGAACTGCATCTAGATTATTTTCAACGCCCTGACATCAGAAAATGTAAGATTATTGGTACAAAAGGAACAATAATGTGGGATTCTAAATCTAATCAGGTAAAATTGTATAATTCAGGAAAAAACCATTGGACAATAAAACTTGCAGTAAAAAATTATGATAGAAACGATATGTATGTTGATGAAATTAAACACTTTCTAAATTGCATCAAACAAAGAAAACAAACCATAAACCCTCTTTACGAGGGAATTGAGACTCTTAGAATAGCTTTATCAATCAAAAAATCTTCAAAAACTGGTAGGTTAACTAAAGTATGACTGATAATATTTTTAAAAATTTTGACTTGAAAAATAAAACTGCTGTACTTACTGGTAGTGCTGGTAGATTGGGTAATGAATTTGCACATACATTGTGTCAGGCTGGAGCCAATGTCATTCTTGTTGATATTGATTCTAAGGAAAATAAAAAACTAGAATTATCTTTAAAGAAAAAATTTGATAGTAAAATTATTTCATGTAATTTAGACATTTCAAATCAAAACTCTGTTAAAACGTTAAAAAAACAAATACTCGCCAAGTTTGGACAACTTGATATTTTAATAAACAATGCATTTTTTAATCCATCCATAAATCAAACTCAAAAAATGAAAAAATTTGAAACTTTTCCTCTTGAAGTTTGGAATAAAGTAATCGGAGTAAATCTTACAGGCGTCTTTGTTTGTTCACAAGAATTAGGTAGTATTATGGCAAAACAAAAAGGAGGAGTTATTGTAAATATTTCATCAATTTATGGAATGGTGGGTGCAGATCAAAGAATTTATGGTGAGAGTGGTCTAAATTCTCAGCCTTCATACGCTGCAACAAAAGGTGCAATAGTAAATCTAACACGTTATCTTGCAGCATATTGGAATGGAAAAAATGTCAGAGTAAATACTCTTACACTTGGTGGTGTTTTAGACAAGTCATACATGAAAAATTCTTTTATAAAAAAATATTCTGAAAAAACTATTCTTGGTAGAATGGCAAACAAAAATGAATATAATGGAGCATTACTATTCTTAGTTTCTGATGCATCATCATACATGACTGGAACAAATCTTGTAATTGATGGTGGATGGACTGCTTGGTAATTATATTTTCAATAGCTTGTTTTTAAGAATTAATTCTGCAATTTTAAACTCAAATTCAGTATCTATCATAAATCCAGTTTCTGGAGATATTTCATACGGTAAGGTTTTCGGCAATAACGGTTTTCTGTATCTCAAAAATTTCTCTTTATCATAAACCCATAACCCATTTAACTGATATACAATTGGTGCAGATTGTCTTCCTACAGGTCTTTTGCCATTTGTTTTTGACATTTTTAAAAAACCCCTAGAATCTAATTCCATCATGTTGAAGTATGGATTCAAATGTTGTTTATACACTCCAACAACTTGATCACATTTTGTTTTTCTAAGTAGTTGTATTGCTTTTTTAATATCTGAAATTTGAATAAATGGAACAGTACAATCCCTATTTACAAAAATATCAAAATTATACCCCAAGGAATCTAACTCTGTAATTCCATGATGCATTACATCTGCCATACTTGCAGAACTTGTAGCTAGTTTTTTTGGACGAATAAATGGAACTTCAGCACCATATTTTTTTGCAATTTTTGCAATTTGATTATCTTCTGTAGATACAATCACATGACTAAAAATATTAGATTTTAGTGCTGATTCTATCGAATGAGCAATTAGAGGTTTATCTCCTAAATTTCTGATATTTTTTCTTAAAACACCTTTTGAGCCCCCTCTGGCACCAATAAAACAAATTGGTTTCATATTTATCATTATAATTTTTTAATTAATATAATTAAACTAATAGATAGGATTGCAGGATTTAAAAAAATTGAAGGAAATTGTTATTGGGAGACAGAAAATAGGTCCTGCTCAACCAGTTTTTGTGATTGCAGAAGCTGGAATTAATCATAATGGATCATTAACAATAGCAAAAAAACTGGTAGATGTGGCAAAAAAGTCAGGTGTAAATTGTATTAAATTTCAAACGCATATCACTGAAAAAGAAATGATCAAAACCACTATGAAACCTGGAAAAATCTCAAAAAAATCACTGTGGAGCATAATAAAAAATTGTGAATTATCAAAAGATGATGAATTTAAAATTCATCAATATTGCAAAAAAATAAAAATCTTATTTTTATCTACCCCCTTCTCAATTTCAGCTGTTGATCAATTAGAAAAACTTGGAATTCCTGGTTATAAAATAGGCTCCGGCGAACTAACAAACGTGCCTTTTTTAGAACATATTGCAAAAAAACGTAAACCTGTAATTCTTTCAACAGGAATGTCTGAAATGTCTGAAATCAAACAGGCAGTGAAAATTTTTAAAAGAAAAAAAATACCTCTTGCATTATTACAAACAACATCTGAATACCCTGCTGATTATAGAGACATTAATTTGGGTGTGATTGAAAAACTTGAAAAAACATTCAACGTCCCTGTGGGAATATCTGATCATTCTTTGGGAATTTATACTGCTTTAGGTGCAGTTGCAAAAGGAGCTTGTATAGTTGAAAAGCATATTACATTAAATAAAAAAATGCCTGGTCCTGATCAAAAGATCTCTTTAGAGCCTAATGAATTAATTGAATTAGTTAAGGGATGTAAAGCAGTTAAACTTGCATTGGGTAATACTAAAAAAATTCTGCCTAAAGAACGTCCTGTTTTAAAATTTGCAAGAGAATGTGTAGTTACTAGCAGAAAAATCTCCAAAGGCGAATTTTTTTCTGAAGAAAATCTAACAACAAAACGGCCTAGTACAGGACAAATACCTGCAAAAGATTACTATAAAATTATTGGTAAAAAAGCAAAAACAAACATTCCTTCTAATAAACAACTTTCAATTGGTGAAATATTATGAAACGGAAAATCTTAATTGTCACAGAACGTAGGGCAGATTATTCAAAATTTAGACCTGTGATTAATGAAATTAAAACATCAAAAAAACTAGATTACCAATTGATTGTTACTGGAAGCCATCTTCTAAAAGAGCATGGTAATACAATCAAAGATATTCAAAAAGATGGGTATAAAATAACTGCCAAATTTAACATGTATTCAAAAAATAGGAATGATTCTGGTGCTGATATGGCAACTTCACTAGGAAATGCAATCATCTACCTTTCTAAAATCGTAAACAAGTTAAAACCAGACATTATCATTTCAGGATTTGATATAGGTGCAAATCTTGCTGTTGCGATAGTTGGCGCACACATGAACATTCCAGTTGTTCATCTTGAAGCAGGTGAGGTTACTGGAACAATTGATGAGCCAATTAGGCATGCCATCTCAAAATTTGCTCACTTTCATTTCACTACAAATTCATTTGCAACTGAAAGATTGATAAAAATGGGAGAAGATAAAAAGCATATCTATACAGTTGGAAACCCATCATTAGACGGCATTAAAAAAATTAATGATATTCCAATCAAACAATTGGAAAAAGAATTTGATTTAGATTTAAAAAAACCATTTGTAATTGTAATGCAACATTCTGTAACTTCTGAACTCAACCAAATTGAAAAACACATACATCAAACATTAGATGCGATTAAAGAATTAAACATTCAAGCAATAATAATTCATGGTAATGCCGATGCTGGTTCTAAAAAAATCTCAAAATTATTAAAAAAATCAAAAATTAAGCAATTTGAAACAATTTCTTTTGAAAAATACATCAATTTATTAAAAAATGCAACTGCTCTTATCGGAAATTCCAGTAGTGGAAAGATGGAAGCACCATTTCTAAAAATCCCCTCAATAAATATTGGAACAAGACAATCTGGACGACCAAAAACAATAAGTGTAATTGATGTTTCATATGATAAAAATGAAATTAAAAAAGCTATGATTAAAATAATTAAAAACAAAAATTTTCTTCAACAAATTAATAAACAAAAAAATATTTATGGTAATGGAAATTCATCAAAAAAAATTATAAGAATATTGGAAACTGTTGATCTTGATAAAATTCCTATACAAAAAAAATTAACCTACTGACATGAATCGTATACTTATACTAGGTTCTACTGGATTTTTAGGAAAATCACTACGCCAAAAATTATCTGATGAAAAATTAAATGTAAAATATATGGTTCATAAAAAACAAAAAAATCTTCAAAAAAATGAATTTTTAGGTGATATTTTGGATAAAAAATCTTTATTAAAAATTGTGAAAGATAATGATGTCATTGTAAATCTTGTAGGGCAATACAGCAAAAATTTATCTAATTTTTTTGATATAAACATCAAAGGTGGATTAAATCTAATAGAAATTGCAAAAATTAAAAAAAACATCAAAATTATTTTTGCATCCTCCATCAATGTATATGGAAATAATTGTAAATATCCTTCTAAAGAAACTGATATTCCAAACCCGTCCACTTCTTATGGTATAGGAAAATTTCTAACTGAACAACTCTATGAGAAATATTCCAAACTTTATGGATTGGATGTAACTATATTGCGATTTTCAAATTTATATGGAAAAAACAAAAAATCAGGTTTGATAGCAAATCTGATTAACTCAACCAGCAAAAATCCTGTATATTTTTCTCATAATGGAAATCAGCAACGTGATTTTCTATTTGTAGATGATGCTGTAAATGGAATAATGCAAGTAATTAAAAAACAACCTAAGAAATTTCAAATTTTTAATATTTCTTCTCAAAATAAAATTACTCCTAAAAAAATTGTAAAGTCCATTGAATCTATATCAAAAACTCCAATTTTCTATAAATTGAAAAATGAAAAATTGGATGAAAAATGTATTTGGGCTGATAATGCTAAATCTAATAAAATGCTAGGGTTTACTCCAAAAATTACTTTTGAGATTGGTTTAAAAAATATTTTAAAATAATTATTTTTTTACAAGTAAATGATCATAAATTATTGCAAGTTCTCCAGTTATATTTAATTTAATAAAATAAAAAATATTATTAAAAAATATTGTTTTTCCAATATTATTAAAACACCATTTTGTAAAAGGATAATATGGAAAAATTCTCCCAATTAAACTATGATTTAATTTTTTTGTAGATGCGTTTATTCCATTTGAAGAAAATCCTCCCATGTTAAATTTGATAAGTTTTTTTGGAATGACGTGATAGTCACCATATTTTAAAACATTTAAAATGATGGCTAAATCCATTGCTAAAAATGATTTATTGATCATAGATTTTTTTAAATCAGTTGTTTTAAAAATTCCATATATTGCTTGTGCAGAATTGTTTTGTAGATATATTCTAGCTTTTCTTTTATAATTTCCAGTGGCTTCTACAGCACCGTATTTACTCCATCTGAATTGTTTAATTATATTTTTTATTTTTCTATTTGAAGATAATTCTCTTTGATTTGATTCTCCAAATTTTTCTACTTGACTTATTGATCCAATAAAATTTTGATTTTTTTCTAAGAAATCTATATTTTCTTTTAAAAAATTCTGATCCCAAATATCATCTACACCCGCCCAAACAAAATAAGGAGTATTTGATGCATCTAATACAAACTGAAAGTTACATAAACCTCCTTTATTTTTTTCTTGTATAAAATATTTTATTCTGTTATCTTTGTTTACAAATTGTTTACAAATCTCATCTGTATTGTCTGTAGATGCATTATTAGATATGATTAATTCAAAATCTTCATAGGTTTGTGATAAAATATTTTCTATTCTATTTTTTAAAAAATTATCTCCATTATATACAGGCAGACCAATAGTGATCTTTCTTGACATTATTTTTGCATATTTTTGTATGTAATTAATCTTATTTCTTTTAAAAAATTATGATTTTGAGTTTTATTATTTTTAGTAAGAAAAATCATTGTCAAATAAATTAAAATTTGATTGTTTTAATTATTTTCCATTCGTTTACATTATTTGAAAATTTTAAAATTCCAATTTTATCAATTTGAAATTTAGTTTTAATTTTCAAATTTTTTACACTCAAAATTCTATTTTTCTTTTTAGTTTTTTTATATAATAAACTGATGTGAGGTGAAAATTTGTATTTTGATGATTTTATTAATTCAAATTTGAGATTATTATTAATTGCATTTAGTTCTCGATTCATCTTAATTTCAACAAAAAGTGTTTTCCATATCTCATCTGATTCTTTAATTCTTGATTTTTCTATAATGAATGGTTCTATATCTTGAATTGATCTTTTTACTATTTTTTTAATTAATTTAATATCTAAATTTAATAATGCATATACTGTAATATGTGGAACAAAAATTGGTGAATCAAATTCATTACTAAATTCTTTGATAATTTTTTTCAAATATTTTGTATCTGTTTTGTTAAAAAGTAACCATATTGCATACATTTTTAATCTTTTTTTAAATTGTTAAAAAAACTAGTAACCCCATTAATTATCCTATTAACAAATTCATCTTTCATATTGGAATGTAATGGTAAAGTTAAAACTTGTTTAACCACTTTTTCAGTAATGGCCATATCTCCTCTTTTAGAATTTTGAAAAAATTTATGCTTATGTACTGGAATAAAATGTATTCCTACATCAATATCGAGACTCTGTAGATGTTTGATCAGGTCTTCTCTTTTACCATTTAAAATTCTTAAACTGTAGATAAATGGTGAAACATTAGAAAAATTTGTTTTTGGTATTTTAATTTCAGAAATATTTTGAAAAGCTTTATTGTATTTTTGACATACCTTTTGTCTAGAGACAATAAATTCGTCTATTTTTTTAATTTGAGAATTTCCAATACTTGCCATGATGTTTGTTAAATGATAACGATATCCCTCACCAAGTACATCATAATCCCAGGCACGTTTATTTTTGTAACGCTCTGTTGTGTCTTTATCAACTCCGAGTAATCGTAAACGATGTAATTTTTCAACTTCTTCTTTTGTATTTACAATCACACATCCTCCATCTATTGATGTGATGATTTTTACGGGATCAAAACTAAAACATGTGATATCCCCATAACTTCCAATTTTTTTGTTATCTATGGATGTTCCAAATGCATGCATCGCATCTTCAATTATTCTTAATTTGTATTTTTTAGCTAATTCAAAAACTTCTTTTTGATTGCATGGAATTCCTGCAAAATGTAATGGAATAATTGCTTTAGTTTTTTCTGTAATTAGTTCTTCAGCTTTTTTACAATCTATGCCTAGATTTTCATCAGAAATGTCACACATGACAACTTTGGCACCTGTCATTTTAATTGCTTGATGATCTGCAACATAATTAAATGATGGAGTAATTACTTCATCTCCTGGACCTATGTCTGCAAGTTTTAGTGCAATATGTAATGCTGAAGTACCAGTATTTGTGGTTACAACATAACGATTTTTCAATTCAAGAAATTTTGAAATTCTTTCTTCAAACTCCATTGTTGTAGAACCCATTCCAAGCCATCCTATGTCTAAAGCATCATTTACGTGGAGTTTGGTATCTTCTCCTATGTTTGGGATAAAAACAGGGATTTTTTCCATAATGTATCTTAATCTTTAATGCATTTTAGGTATCCGTCTGGAGCAACAGTGATTAATAATTTATTTTGTATTTTTTTATCTATTTTAAAACGATCATTGTTTTTTAAGAATTCCCAAACTGCTGTTTTTGGGTTGTTCTTTTTATTCCATGGACGATCAGGGAAACTATCATCTGCCATATCTTCGATTATAGTATCTAAAACAATCAGATAGCTGTCTTTTTTGACAAATTTGGAGTATAATTCTAATTCTTTTAGAACATGTTCATGTGTATGATTAGAATCCAAAATTACCAAAATTCTTTTCTTTTCTTTTGCAATTTCTTCTACTTTTGATACTGTTTCTTTGTCAACAGATGAACCTTCAATCATTTGAATTCGTTTTGATAAAAAATGATTTTCTATTGATTTTTTGTTATGAGATCTAATGTCAATATCTATGCCTAAAACTTCACCATTCCCAATTAATTCAAGAATGGATGCTGACAAAATCAATGACCCTCCATGAGCTATTCCTGTTTCTATAATCAAATCTGGTTTAATTTCCCAAATTATTTCTTGTATGGCAATTATATCTTGAGGAAATTGTATTATTGGTCTTCCAAGCCAAGTGAAATGATAAGAATATTTGTATTTTGCAGAATTTGTGATGAACTTTGTTGATAACTCATTAAGTTCTTTATCTGCACCCATATCATCAATATATTCGCCTTCAATCATAATGCTACAATATTATTTGGATATGTGCAAGTATAAATTTACTAGTTTCATCTATTTTTCTGTATTATTTCAAAATAATCCTTTTTAGTAATCTCCATCAAATTTAGATATCTTTCTCCTATCTTATTTTTAGTGAGTTTAGTTTTCCTCCAAACCCAACCATCTTTTGTTTTAATTTTCTTAATTGGAACTGAATTTTTAGTTATCATTCCTGCTCTTTCATACAAATTAATTGCTTTGAAATTATCAGAAAATACTTCAAGCTGAACTAGTTTTAAATTCATTTTTTCAAAAATCCACATAAATAAAATGTCTAAAACTTTTTTCATTAAATCTTTTTCAGGAATTTGTATTCCTTTTAAAACACTATCAATATTTACACTTTGATATTTTTTATTATATTTGTAAATCCCTATATGCCCAATATTTTTATTATTTACATAAATAGAAAATAATATCCTGTCTGTATCTTTACAAATATTCTCTAACCATAATTTTGTATTACTTTCTGTTACTTCAAATTTTGTTAAAAATGCATCCCAATATCTTTCTCTCCATTTTGTAATCAATTTAATATTATCTTGAGAAATTTTTACAGGAGTTAATTGAATTAAATTTTTCTTAAATTTAAAGTGAAATACCTCATCTTCATAACCGTCCTTTATTTTTTTTATTTCTTTTTCAATTCTATTCATGATATTTTTCAAAACTCTTATCTTTTTCTGAAATTATACTGATTTCTAATGGCCATTTAATATCAAAAGTTTCATCATCATATTTTACTCCTTTAGACAATATTGTTGAATGTTGTTCTGAGATTTCATAATAAATTTCTGTATTGTCTTCTAAAGTTTGAAACCCATGAGCAAATCCTTTGGGAATGTATAGCATTTTGTAATTGTCTCCACTTAATTCAACTGAAAACCATTTTTTGAAAGTTTTTGAATCTGTTCTAAGGTCAATTATAACATCAAAAATTCTCCCTTTAATACATCTCACAACCTTACTTTCTTCATATGGTTTTATCTGATAGTGCATTCCACGTATTGTACCTTTTTTCTTATTTACGGAAATACTTGATTGAACAAATTCTGACTCGAGTCCCAATTTAGAAAATTCATTTTTATCCCAGGTTCTTGCAAAAAATCCTCTTTCATCTTCTATTTTTTCAATATCAATAATATATGCGCCAGAAAGTTTAGTTTCAGAAAAAATCATACTATTACTACCTCTGGAATTGGTATAACAAATTTTCCTCCCCAATTACGAATAAATGAATTTTCTTCCATGATCTCCTCTTTAATATTCCAGGGTAATATCAATACAAAATCAGGTTTAGTATTCTTAATCTCTTCAGGTTTTTTTATCGCTAAATGTGAACCTGGTAGATACAATCCTTGTTTGTGTGTATTCTTATCAACAACATATTCTACATTCTCTTTTCCTATTCCGCAAAAATTTAAGAGTGTATTTCCTTTTGCTGCAGCTCCATAACATACAATTTTTTTTCTATTTTGTTTTGTATTTTTAAAAAATTCTATTAACCCTTTTTTAATCAATTCAACTTTTTTTGAAAATTCTAAATAAACTGATAAATTCATTAATCCAAAATCTTTTTCTTTCTCTAAAAGACTATTTACAGAATTTTTTATTTCAAAATTTTCATTTGTTTTGTGTTTTGCATAAATTCTTAAAGATCCTCCGTGAGTTGGAATTTCTTCAACATCAAAAACTATTAGATTATGAAACTCAAATATTTTTTTTACAGTACCAAATGATAGATATGAAAAATGTTCATGGTAAATTGTATCAAATTGACTATTTTTTATTAATTGAAGTAAATGTGGAAATTCCATATTTACTGTACCTTTAGCTTTTAATAAAATAGAAATTCCTTTTACAAAATCATTAATGTCTGGAACATGAGCCAATACATTATTTCCTATTATTAGATCAGCTTTTGTTCCTTTATTGGAAAGTTTTGTTGCTAGCTTTTCACCAAAAAAATCCACTATTGTTTTAATTCCCTTTTCTTCAGCAACTTTGGCAACATTTGCTGCAGGCTCTATTCCTGTAACCGAAATCCCTTTATTTTTGAAAAATTGTAATAAATATCCATCATTACTTGCCAATTCAACTACAAGATCATCTTTTCTTAGATTATTTTTTTTCAAAATCATATTTGCATAATTTTCTGCGTGATTTAGCCAGCTTTTTGAATATGATGAAAAATATGCATATTCTTTAAAAATATTTTGAGGTGTCTCAAATTCAGGTAATTGTACTAAAAAGCAATTTTCACAAACAAATACTTTGAGAGGAAATTTTTTTTCTAAATCTTTTAAATTTTCATATTTTAAAAATGAATTTGACAATGGTGATATGCCAAGATCTATAAATACTGATTTTATATCACAATTACAAAATCTACATTTGTAATTATCCATTTGTTTTACACTGCCATGAATTCATCAATTTGTTTTTCAGTAAATTCTTTCATGTTATTACCTTTCATAAATTCTGTATACCAATTTAATGTCCATAACAAAGTTTTTTCTAAATTCATTTTAGATTCCCATCCTAATTCACTAACAGCTTTAGAACAATCTAGTCTAAGATATTTTTCTTCATGTGGTTGTATCGATGTATCTATTTCTAAATTCATTTTTTTATCTATGTGTTTTTTAATATATTCTATAATCCATTTTACAGGTTTTTCTTCATTTTGAGTAGGGCCAAAATTCCATCCTTGAGAAAATTCTTGACCATTATTCCACATCTTTTCTGCTAGTGTAATATATCCAAATAAAGGATCTAAAACAAATTGCCACGGCCTGGTAGACTCTGGATTTCTAATCTTAATGTTTGATTTTTTTTGAATCCCTTTTATGATGTCTGGAACTAATCTATCTGTACCCCAATCTCCACCTCCAATGACATTGCCAGCTCTTACTGAGGAAATTGCGATGTGATGTTCAGAATATTTTGTTGGATTAAAAAATGAATTTCTATAACATGAGGTAACTAATTCAGCACAACCCTTACTACTACTGTATGGATCATAACCTCCCATTGGATCATCTTCTGAATATTTACTATGATTTTTTTTTGGTTTATATGATTTATCACTGGTTACAATAATGACTACTCTAACTCCTTTTGAATTTCTAATTTCATCAAGTATATTTGCCGTTCCAATAACATTTGTTAAAAAAGTCTCTACTGGATTTTTGTAAGATTCTCTAACGATGGCTTGTGCAGCCATATGAATAACAATTTCTGGTTTATTTTCCTCAAAAACTTGTTTAATTTGTTCTGAATCATTAATGTTCCCAATTACACTTTTCATTCCAATTTTTACATTTGCAGTTTCAAACATACTGGGATCTGTTGGTATGTCTTTGGAGAATCCTATTACATTGGCTCCAAATTTTTTTAGAATAATTGACAACCAACTACCTTTAAACCCTGTATGTCCTGTAACTAGGACCGTTTTACCTTTCCAAAAATTTTGATTCATTACCAATTTTTCCAAAATGCTTTATCTGAATTCCATAACTCATCTAGATAATTTTTATCACGTAAAGTATCTAATGGTTGCCAAAAACCATCATGTTTGAATGCGGATAATTGATTTTCTTTTGCTAATCTTTCTAGAGGTTCTCTTTCCCATACTGTTGCATCATCTTTTAAGTAATCAAATACATCAGGCTCTAAAACAAAAAATCCTCCATTAATCCAATTCCCATCCCCTGCAGGTTTTTCTTTAAAATTTGTTATCTTAGTTTCAGTAATATCTAAGGTTCCGAATCTTCCTGGTGGTTGTACCGCAGTAACTGTAGCGATTGTTTTATTTTGTTTATGAAACTCAATTAGTTTTGAAATATCTACATTGCTTACTCCATCTCCATATGTAAAACAGAAACTTTCGTTCTGAACATATTCTTTAATTTGTTTTAACCTGCCTCCAGTCATTGTATTTAATCCCGTATCTACTAGAGTTACTTTCCATGGTTCAGCAAATTTGTGATGTACTTCCATACTGTTGTTTTTCATATCAAAAGTAACATCAGATGTATGCAGAAAATAATTTGCAAAATATTCTTTTATTTGATAACCCTTGTATCCACAACAGATTACAAAATCATTAACGTTGTGAGAAGAAAAAATCTTCATAATGTGCCAGAGAATTGGTTTATCACCAATTTCTATCAAAGGTTTTGGCTTTAGATGAGTTTCTTCACTGATTCTCGAGCCTAAACCTCCAGCAAGAATAACTGCTTTCATTGTTCGTTTTGATATTCTTACCCTCCTTTTAATCAGTTTTTATTCTTCAGATAGATTATTTTATAACAAATTTTATTACAAAATGTGCCTGAAAATTCTTTCAAAATCTATTTAGCTGATCTCATTCATGACTATTTGCCTGGAAATTACATCGTCCCACTAAATATTGGACTAATTACAAGTTATCTGAAAGAACGTTTTGGAAATCAAGTTGAAATTAAACTTTTTAAATCTACAGAGTTACTAATAGAAGAATTTAGAACATCTTCCAAACCTGATATTGTCGGGTTTTCCAATTATAGCTGGAATCAAGAATTAAATCATTTTGTTATGAAATTAATTTCTACGGAATCTCCAAACACTGTAATTGTTGCTGGTGGTCCTCATATCAGAACAGATCCAAATGGGATTAAAACCCATTTAGAAAATCTTACAGAAATAGACTATTACTGTATGTTTGAAGGTGAAATCCCACTAGGAAATTTAATTGAATATTTTATTTCAAAAAAACAAACTATCAAGAAAAATCTTTGTGATCAAGAAATTTCCGGTGTTGCATATGTAAAAGATGATAAACTATCTTATCCAGTAATTACTAACCAAGGAAGAACAATTACTGACATTCCGTCTCCTTATCTATCTGGAATATTAGATGAATTCTTATCTTCTTCTGAATGGGTTCCAATTTTAGAAACCAATAGAGGCTGCCCTTATGCATGCACTTTTTGTGTTTGGGGAATTTCTGCACTAGATAAAGTAAGAGTATTTCCATTAGAAAGAAGTTTAGCTGAGATTGAATATGTAGCTAAGAGATCTCCTTCTCCTAGATGGATTTTTGCAGATGCAAATTTTGGAATTTTACCACGAGATTTAGATTTAGCTAGACAAATTCGTAAAGAATCTGATAAATACGGTAAATTGAAAATGGCACAGGTTTGGTGGGCAAAAAATTCTTCTAAACATACTTTAGAAATTTCTAAAATTTTTGGTAGCCTAACTGATCCTTTAGCTGCAGTTCAATCGTTAGATGACACAGTTCTTAAAAATATCAAACGAGACAATATCAAACTCAATACTATGACTGATCTACTTGAAGAATGGAATAATGAAAATATTGGCGTTACGACAGATGTTTTAGTAGGGCTTCCAGGGGAATCTCTTGAAAGCCATTTAACTACACTTAGACGAGTTTTTGAACATGGATTTTCATATGTAGAAGTAGGTAATATCCGATTATTACCAGGTAGTGAGATGGAAACTGATGAATGTAGAAAAACATATGGTCTTAAAACAAAATATCGGCTAATTTCAGGTTCATATGGAAAATACAATGGAATCCCTGTCTTTGAATATGAAGAATCTGTAAGATCATCTATTGATATCAAAGAAGAAGAAATGCATTATCTTAGAATAATTCATTTTTTCATATGGGTATTTTGGAATTTGGGTATTGCAAAACCTCTTTTAAAATGGATCCAACTTGAAACTAAAACAAATCCTATTGATGTGTTCATAGAATTAGCAAAGCCTGGTAAAAATCCAATTCTGGATAAATTCATTGATGATTTTGATAAAGAAGCTAGAAGTGAATGGTTTGACACTGCTGAAGAACTAAATGAATATTACACTAAAAATTTTAGTACATTAATTGAAAATGGCTTTTTAAAATTAAATCCAAAATATTTATCAAAACTGATATTTGATAAAGATCTTACACGTTCTTTGATTGATTCGATAGTAAATCAATACAAATCTAAAATTTCAACTGATTTAGGAAAGTTCTGCTATGATCAAATTTTCTTTTTAGATTCACCTATATCAAAAAATTGTAAATATGATGTCGATATTTTAAATATCTTAAAATCTATTTACCCTGCCATTACTTTTGAATCAAATACTTGTTATTTTGAACAACAGGAAGGGATCATAGAAGCAATTAACTTTGAGCTACAAAAATTTAATTTTAAAACAGATCCAATTAGAGCATTAACATTAACTATGGAAACTTATAGAAATCGTTTCCTTTATGATTTTAAATTTAGTAGTGATGGAGAAAAACAGACTATGGGTGAATTAACTGGAGGATCATTTGATTATCATGCACAATTAGGTCCAATAATTTCAGAAAAATAGTTTAAAAATTACTTCTTTTTAATTTCTTTAAAAATTGCATTGATTAATTTCTT
>JACNFV010000199.1 GCA_014384445.1 Candidatus Nitrosopumilus sp.
TAAATTGTGTCTGGAAGTTTAGAATCAATTGCATATTCTATCGAATGCACAATTAGCGGTTTCCCGCAAAAATCTTTGATGTTTTTCCCGGGGACACCTTTGCTCCCACCACGTGCTGGAATTATGGTTGTGATGTTAATCATTGGAGAGTTCCTCGTATCCAAACAATTCCGTTAATCGACTATTTTTTGAGTGATTTATAAAAGACACCCCTGATTTTTGTAACTTATCAAAGTTTTTTAACATCATATCAAGTCTTTTCTGAAAATGAAAATAATCTTCATCCCATGATTTTTTATAAAACCCCTGATTAAATCCAGGATAATTAGCGAAAAAATGGTGTTGATTGGGCTTATTCTCCAAATCAACTCCAATCAAATGAATTTGAGATTGTGGTGCGATAAATTTCGCAACTGCTATTGCATGAAAAATAATTCCATTCCATTTTATATTTGTTTGAAGAATTTGAGTTTTCCATGAGTCTTCAAATACAAAATCAATATTTTTTTTAACATAGTCTAAATTATGTTTTGAATTAAATCCTTTTTCAGAACTTGTAATCCATTTTGAGTTTTCTTTCTCTACTTTAAAAAAATTAAGTTCTTCTGAAATTCTTGCATCTCGCCAGAGTAAAATATTTGTTTTACCCCATAACCATGATCGATTTGTTCCAATTGTTAATTTATCAATCAATGAATCAGATTTAATCTCATTCAAAGAAGGTCCATTCCCAAGTATAAATATATCCTTTTGATTCTCTAAACTAGAATAATTGTCAATTGAATTAAATTTAGGGATAGTTTTGTTTTTATTGAAAAACATTAATGATTATCTCCATTGTATATCGAACCGTCATCTAGAGCAACATTCCATTCTTTTACAGGTGTTCTCCAGTTTTCGCCGTATTTTACTTCCAAAAACTTTTCAGGGTTTGATGGAACAGATATTTTTTTTCCATAAAAATCAATTTCTTCAATTTTATCGAAAAATTCTTTTCTGTGGAAGGCATTTCTATCCCAAACAACATACTTGTAAACTTCCTCCGTTTCGTTCGGAAGTGTTCCTAAATAATAAACGAACAAATCTAAACATAAATCTTCTTTAAAGAATTGGTTTTTTCGAGGATAAATTTTAATAACTCGAAAGTTCCCAAGTTGCCAAAGCCCATCATTTTTTTTGAATTCCTTAACACTAACGTAGTATTTCTTCTTCAAATTAGAAATGAGTTTTTTCATTTCTGAATCTGATGTAAACTTCACACCTAAGTCTAAATCATGATCCCATGGAATTAATTTTTTATCTCTAACAGCTCCCAAAAGTGTTCCACCTTCAATCCAATAATTAGCATTGCTACGTTTTAAAATCTCATCAACATCAAACAGCAATTTTATTGCTTTTTTTTCAGAATCAGAATCAAAAGAAACAGAGTGTTTTTTATAGAATGATAGCATTAAATCAGAGCGATATTTTTGAATAAAATTAGCTAAATTTTGCGGTATGTTGACTTTTATATCTTCGAAAAGTGCTTGCTCAATTCCCAAATCATCATTTTGAATAGTAACATTTTTACCGCCAAGATACATCTTGTGAGAGTCATATGTTTTATGGAATAATGAGAACATTGCGTAGTTGGAGTCTTTTTCAAATAAACTGGGCTTATATCGAAGACGATAAAATCGAATTCCATTATTACCTTTAGGTTTTAGGATGATTTTATTGAATAATAATAAAAAAACTAATTTATAAAATTGCCATTTTGAATATGGGAAAAGATACAAATGAAGGCTTGAAGAATATTTAAAGACATCGCCTTCGGAAAAACCAACAAGTGAATCAGCTCCCAAGATATAATTTATTTTTAGTCTATCTAAAGTTTTGATAATTTCTTTATAATATTGTTTCATTTCTATGCCACCTGTTTCCTTTCACCTGTATTTATAAAATGTTCAATCATTTTCATTATACGATGAGATGTTTTACCATCAGGTTTGTAGCAACTTTGCTCTGCCCAATAATTTTGTTTTTCATTAATTTGTCCAATAGTTTTCTTAGATTTTTCAATTGCAGAATCAATTTCTTGTGGTACAGATGAATTACCAAAATCCCAATCTTCATTAAGATACGGAATTTTAAAAGGTCTTTGTTCTCTATTCGTTTTCATCTCTTCCGCAATTATTTCATCAGATATCCATGAATCATTTTTTCGTCTATCAATCTCTGGAAAACAACCCGGATAACTTGGAAGTATCATTTGAATAACTTGCTTCTTCAAAATACTTGCTTCTGCTAAAACTGATGATGCATCACTAATTACAATATCTGCTAAATGTAAAAACTGATTGATATTACTGTCTTTGGGAACAACTGCACCATATTTTTTTGCAAGTCGATAATCAGCTGAATGAGGTACAATAATTAGATTATCAATATTTTTCAAATGCTTTGCATTATGAATTCCTGCATTTATGTTTCGCTTTCCACCCCACGACGGTGAAAATAAGATAATTGGTTTTAAACTATCCAAACCATATTTTTCACACATTTTGGATTTATCAATTTCCATCGTCAACAATTCATCAATTTTAGGGTAACCACCCAACAATCCATTTTCAAAATTGGGGTTTATAACTTCCATTTTCCTTTTAAACACTTCTCCCGGATAAAATAATATCGTAGATTTATGAAAAAAATTATATTTATAAGTATAATACTTCATTGGACTGAGTCCATGTTCGATATAAATATACTCACCATTCCACCCAGAATTTTGCAATCGATACAAAGGTTGATCATACGCAATTACAATTAAATTGGATATACTTTTCATTAGTTTTCTATTTCTAAAACTGTGCTTATGAACTTTATCTAATTCAACATTCCAACCTGAATTTTTCATCAATTCAAATAAGGGAAGGATACTTGATAACCCTTTTGGAGTTGAATAAATAAAATTTAATTTTTGCACTATGAATTACCTCTTTCAGATAACTCTTCTTTAATCTCAGTTGTTGAAATACCTTCAGTTCTCTTGAGATACACGACTTCACAATGCTCTTTCAGAAAATCAAATTTGCCTTCCCAATCGTTGCCAATCACAAACACATCAATATTGTGATTTTTCACATCCGTAATTTTTTGTTCCC
>JACNFV010000216.1 GCA_014384445.1 Candidatus Nitrosopumilus sp.
GTTTGTAATCTTCTTGCAACATCTTTTACCAATCCTTTTGCCATCATTTCTTTATTTCTTAATGTTGAAATGAATACTATGAAATCATCTCTTTTTGCTACTGCAAAATTATTATCTGCATCAAAATTCACTATGAAATCTTCTTTATCTAATGTTATTTTTTGGTCATCAATATTAAAATCATATTTCCCATCTTTTTGTAATGTTGGAATGATTTCATCAGGATTTGTTTCTAAAAATGTATTTACTAGTTTCCCCATGTGTTGTTTTGCTTTTGGACCTATTTTTTTCCTTTCTAATTCTAAAGTTGCTTTTACTGGTAACCCTAATTCTTTTAATTCTAGTAATTGCTCTAAACCGCTATCTTTTTCTGTTTCAATGATGTTGAACTTCTCAACATTAAGTTGTGATTTTAGTAAATCTGATAATGATTCTAGTTTCACTTTCTGATTTTTCTTTACACAAATATGTGCTTCATTTAATGGCCATCGTCTTTTTAACTTCCCTTTCATTCTTGCTGCTGATGAAATAGATACTACATCTTTCATGATGTCAAAAGATTCCTCAATTTCTTCATTAACCAGTGATTCTTGGTATTGAGGCCATTTGTCTAGTAGTATGCTTTGTTTTCCTTCAAACACTGTTTGGTATAGATGCTCACTTGTAAATGGACAAAATGGATGAATCAGTATGTCTAGTGTTTTGAGTACTTCACTTAACACTGCATAAATTGCAAGACGTCTATTCTTCTTCTCTTCCGACTCATCCCATAACTCTCCTCTTGTTATTGGAATGTATATCTGACTGAGATTGTTAATTATGAAATCATCTATTGCTTTGGCCCCTTCGTGAAATTTACATGTCTCATTTTTTTCTGTAATTTTTTGAATTAATTTTTGAAGTTTTGATAATAGCCAAATATCTGGTGATGTTAAAGAATTGTTATTTTTAGCCCATTCTATTGTGTTTGTTTTATCAAAATTATCATATTGACTATTTTGTTTAAAGTATAGGTGTAGATTGAATAATGTGTTGATTACTTGATATGGTCTTGACATTAATTCCTCTGTACTGAAGCTAAGTGGCTCAATTGGACTGGCTTTCCACATGAAATAGAATCGTATTAAATCTGCTGGATATTTTTTCAGTAGTTCTGCACCCTCCAAAACATTGCCTTTGCTTTTACTCATTTTTCCTCCTTTTTCATCCAGTACATGCCCTTGAAACAAAAATGATTTGTATGGTGGAATGGCACTGTTGTTTAGAATTACATTTTCAATTAGTAGTGTATATGCCCAACCTCTTGTTTGATCAATACCTTCAGTAAAAAATGGTGCTGGAATTTCTTTTTCATATTCTTCATTTGTTAATGATGCATATGGTGCAGCACCACTATTGTGCCATGTGTCTAAAACATATTCTTCTCTTTTTGTTTTAACACTGCTACATTTTTTACATTTTATTGTTATGTTATCAATCCATGGTCTATGTAATTCAAAGTCTGGTCCATCTGGTAATTTATCTGCAGAATCGACAATTTCTTTTCTTGTAAAGAACCAATTTTTTTCACCACAATCTTCGCAATTCCATACAGGTAGTGGACAACCCCAAACTCTTTCTCGTGAAATGCACCATGGATGTCTTTCTTTAATGATTCCCAAAAATCTATTTTTTGGTTGTTCAAAAAAGTATTCTACACTTTCTGCGGCCTCTATTGCTTTGTTACCTAATCTATCTAATTTGTAAAACCAACCTCTTCTTGCCAGCCATACAATTGGATGGTGTGATCTCCAGCAAAGTGGATACTTGTGTTTTATTTTTCCAATTTTGACCAATGCTTCGCATTCTTTTAGATCTTCCACGATTGTTCTATCTGCATCTCTGACAAACATCCCTTCGTATTTTCCTGCCTGATTAGTGAATTTCACTTCATCATTTATTGGACTAAAAATTTTTACTTTTCTTTTATTTGCAATTTTGATATCTTCTTCTCCGTTTGCTGGTGACAAGTGCACTAATCCACTACCTGTACTTGCGTCTACAAATGATTCTGACACTGCAACGTGGTAGTTATCTGATTTTGAGTATTCCTTTAACTCTGGAATTAAATCTAACAGCGGATGAATGTATTTTTTTCCTTCAAATTCTGAACCTTTTACTGTTTTTTGAATTTCATATTT
This sequence comes from Candidatus Nitrosopumilus sp., assembly GCA_014384445.1. Taxonomy (GTDB): domain Archaea; phylum Thermoproteota; class Nitrososphaeria; order Nitrososphaerales; family Nitrosopumilaceae; genus Nitrosopumilus. The sequence goes on from JACNFV010000216.1 coordinate 2,181, forward strand.
TTCAATTTTTAGTTCTAACATTAACTCATCTAATCTTGTTTTTCCTATCACCCATGTTTCATTTTCTGCTTTGACATATGCGTAATCTTCTTTTGGATTTAACCCGACCATTGCATCTGTAACAAGTGTAAATGGCATTGTTGTCCATACAATCAAAAATGCATCTTCATTCACTAACTTTACTTTGTAGTACAGTGATGGATCCTTGACTTCTTCATACCCTTGATTAACTTCTGCATGACTTAGTGATGTTTGACAGCTTGGACAATATGCAATAACTGTAAAGTCTTCTTCTAAAATTTTATTTTCATATGCTTTTTTGAGCACCTGCCATTCTCTTTCTATAAATTCGTCTTTAAAGGTCCAGTATGCTTTTTTATGATTAAATGACATTCCAAGTAAATCATCTACTTCGACCCAAGTTTTGTTAAATTTTTCTACCACTTTTTTGCATTCTGAAACAATTCTTTCTACTCCAAATTCTTTGATGGCTTCTGTTTTTCCGCCTGAAACTCCCAATTCTTTTTCAACTTGTAATTCTACTGGTAGCCCCTGAGTGTCCCATCCGCCATTAAATTCAATTTTTTTACCTTGTAATGTGTTAAATCTATACCATAAATCCTTCATTACCCTGCCTCTAAGATGACCTGCGTGTGGAATCCCGTTCATTGTTGGAGGTCCTTCGATGAATCTGATTTTTTCATGTTTATCCGATGCAAAAATTAATTTTTCAATATCTATGGATTTGATATATTCTTTAGTTTCTGATTCTATTGCTTTTGCATCAAATTTTGAATTTAACTTCATCTGGATTTTGATGTGTATATGGCATTATAAAGAAACAGATTTTTTGAGAATTGGAATATATAATTGAGTAATTGATATTTTTTATTGGTAAATATTCTTGTAATTGGTTCTGGTGGAAGAGAGCATGCATTATCTTGGAAATTATCTCAAA
>JACNFV010000113.1 GCA_014384445.1 Candidatus Nitrosopumilus sp.
CAGTTCGGTTCAAATCCCCTTTCTTTTCATGTTCCTTTGTAATCTTGGCTTGATTCCTATTTCCAAATTTCCATAAATAAAAAAAACGATGAAAAAATTGATTAGCAGATCAAAACTTATCATAAAAATTTAGCAATCAGGATTTTCTATTTCAGTACCTAATGCATCTGCGATTACATTTGCCCAATTAAATGCCGCAACAACTGCGGTAATTTCCACAACTTGTTTATCATCGTATCCGGAATCTTTTAAAATTTTATGATCGTCGGACGTAATTTTATTTGCATGATCATTAATTTTCAATGCAAAGTTTAATGCAGACTTTTCCTTGTCTGAAAAACTTTCAAAACTGCCTTTAAGATCAACGATTTTTTCTTCTGTAAACCCCATTAATTGCAATAACATCCCATGAGCTTTTGTACAATACTCGCATGAATTTGCATTTGAAACTACCAGTGCAATGGACTCTTTCAATATTCTTGGAATGGTTGATTCCCGAAGTAGGATGATCTTTACTCCATCCCAAAACCATCGTGCAATTTGTGGATCAATGCTAGTTGTTTTTAAAATATTTGGTATTTTACCAATTTGTAATTCATCGTTGATTTCTTTATACAATGATGAAATTTCAGGATTTGATTCATCACCTTCATTTACAAATGGCATATGTTACTAAAATTTGAATCCAATATATGCATATTATTGACGAATTAGACCACAGTATAGTTTAGTCAAAAAAAGAATATGCAAATTTGCTTCAAGGTTATAGAATAAATCCCGTTGTTGTAATCGGTCAGAAACATGGGGGGTAAAATATTGAAAACCCTAACAAAACTTCAGATGCAAAGTTTGTCTCGCTAACGGAAGTTATTCTTCAGTGATTAAAAATGACAAACCTTGCAAGTCTTCCCATGTTAAATTGGATTCAGTATTCATGAATTACAATGAGGTAATTTTACATTTAAAGAGCATGGATGATTTGTACTTTTTTACCAATCCTATTTTGATTTTAAAAAAGGGATAATCTATTCTCTTTCTTCTATTTCTTTGGCTTTAGCAACACATTGTTCTGCTTCTTCATGTTTTCCTAATTTCTTTAATGCAAAACTTTTCCAAGTCCAAAAATCAGGATTTTTACTTTCTATACCAATTGCTTCATCAAAACACTCAAAGGTTTCTTCATATCTTCCGAGGTGAGATAATACCTGACCCTTACAAAACCATGCTTCCCAACGTGTTTTCCAAGAGTCTAAAACAGTTGCTTCATTATAACACTCAAGGGCTTCTTCAAATCTCTCTAGTTCAGATAATGCAGAACCTTTACTGAACCAAAAATCCCAAACTTCAGGTTCTATGCTAATTGCTTCATTATAACACTCAAGGGCTTCTTCAAATTTTTCCTTTTTGCTAAGATTAACTCCTTTATGATGTAGATAAGATGCCTTTTCTTCATCAGATTTACCAAAACCAAACAAACCCATATCACAAACTCATGAATTGTATTTAGATAAGCATTTTCATGCCTATTTTTGAGGTTCTTTGGAAGACTCAATATGAAATGTTGGCCAAAGTTAGCGTTTCTAAAAATTACGTTATTAAGATCTAGTAAAATATTCATTAAATTAATTCCATTTTAAAAAATAAAATAGTTGAAGGCGTTTAGTAAAAATGTCCCAAGATTAGAATTTCTAATTTGAGTTGGCGTAAGAATCAGCTAACCATGTACGAATCATTGAGATTCAGTATCTCTTTCAACAATGAATTTTTCATCTGTATCAAAAGTTATTGCGCAACACTCATGATACGAATGATCATTTCTAATTTGAGGTTCTGATTCAATTTCTGTTTTGCATAGAGCACAAATCATGAATACAGTACCCCTCGATAGTACTTATGCCCGTTCTTTTATTTTGTTATTTCAAAACTAGTGTCCAAAGGTGACTGCATAATGAAAAAGATTCTGTCTTGGAAAGAACACCCATAAAATAATCTCTGATTTTAAAAAAGGTCTTTTCCCAGTATACACGGTAATTCATGGCGCAGTGTCTTTTTTATTTTACAAGTTCTTTGATCAAGTAATAACATGAAATTATTGTATGCGGTATTGGCATTGGTCGTTATTGGTAGTGCCACTACAACTGCCTACTTTACTTACTATACCAGTACTTACCATACTACCGATGTTTTCCAATTAGAAAACAAAGTTGCAAGTCTAGAGTCTGAAATTTCAAGTTTAAAAAGTTCAGTCGCATCAGATTTGAAAAATGCTTATGATGACGGATATTCTGCAGGAATTGCAGAACAATCCCCTTCAAGTAATGCGTCTTCTATCAACACATCCTCAAGTAATACTGATGCCGTTTCAACTATTCCTAGAACCATTGGCACGGTAGAAAAATCAGGATATTCAACGGAATGTGCAGTCCCAACTGGAGGGGATGGATGTTACACCCCAGTCAATCTTTCAGCAAACGTCGGTGACAAAATTATAATGACCAATACTGATTCAACAGGAGTTCACTCATTTACATCAGGAACTGTTGACGGATTTGCTCCATCCCCTGACGGTAAATTTGATACGGGTATACTGATGTCTGGAGATTCATTTGAATGGACTCCAACTGTTTCTGGCGAATACCCATACTATTGTATGCTGCATGCTTGGCAGGTTGGAACTATCACTGTGAATTAATTTAATTCTGATTTTAAAAAAACAGTTCTTCTAGTAAATTAATCGCTCATAACACAATTACCCTGCCTTTTAGGCTCAATCTAGCCTAGTGTATGATCTCATGATTTGTAATATCCTTGGCTGTAATACGGAATCATGTTTTAGGATGCTGTACTCGCATTACAACAATTCCAGTAAACCATTTGCTAAAGAAATCATGAGGGTGTGCGAGAATCACGCTAGGCTGATTGGGGAAGAAGACAGCATGATACAAGCTCAGGTGTTGAGTTGAGGAAGATAGAGATAGACATGAAGGACAAGGATTATCTTGATTTTCTTAGCATCTCTATCAATGCAGAATTATCCGTTGAGGAAAATTTGAAAAATATCATCAAGTATCATCTGATAACTTATCGCAATAAAAGAAAGATTAGAAACCAAAAATTATTCTCATAGTCG
>JACNFV010000184.1 GCA_014384445.1 Candidatus Nitrosopumilus sp.
AATTGCTAGGATCTCTAGTCTTTTAGGACGAAAAATAGAACTCTCTGAGATTAATTATTCTAATGTTACATCTGCCAAAGCAATAACAGAACAATTTCAAATTTGTCACAATGGAGATAACAAAATCTTGAGTTTATGTCAAGCAAAAAACTTTGTTCTAGTAACATTTGATAGAATGCTTCTCAAAGCAAGTGAGTTTGTTGGAGTTGCAGCATTTCATCCATCAATGGTTGGAGGAATTTAAAAATGAACTTCTCTCAACTTGATCCTAAAGAAATAGAATACATATCTACACTTGAATGGGAACCTCTTATGATTTATCTTGAAAAAAAATATGGGATTGAATTCAAGGAAGACTTTGTAACTGGATTGAAAAATAAAATTCAAAATCAATTTGATGAAGCAGGGGAGAAATGGAAGAATTGAAGATGAATCTAATTGATAGAGATATTCATCATATTTCCTGGAAAAATCATGGTGTTGACAATTATATTAAAAAAGCCCTTGCTGACTATCTAAAAAAACAAAGGAGTGATTCTAATGATTAACTCAAAGAAAAAGAAAAAACCTGAAGCATCTGATGCAGGGGATTCTTTTGATTATGATCAAGGGTACAACATTGAGGAGGTCTATGACTGATGAATACTGCAAGTAAGGCATTCTTTTGGATATTTACAATAGCATTAGGATTTGTAAATCCATTGATTAGCGTTGCATTAGTTATCTTGTATTACCTTCCCGGAATAATTCAAGATATGTGTAAACCATGTGATGAACAACCAGCACCTGAGATGAATTCATTTTCTGAAGATGTTTTGGAGGATATGAAATGAAACAATGGAGTAGAGACGAACTCATGAAAGGTCTAAGGGAGTTAGTTACAGAAATTACTTCTTTAGAAAAGGCAGATGGTATTGATGGTAAGAGTGGAGGTATCTGTACTACTACTGAAGATGCTTGTATTTACAAAGATATTCCACCATTTAATCATGATTTAGAATATGGTGAAATGCTGGTATCTGAAGGAACACGCATAATTCCAGATCACAGTGGAATGAAAGTAAAAGAGATGTACATCTATGGAATACATCGAGAGATTTACAGTTGGCTTGAGGAAAGAGGATGGTATCCTGAATGGCAAGATCGTGTTACATTATTTTTCTGGAAACGCACTGAAGACTCTGATGAGGAGATTATTGAGAATTTTGAAACTTATCAAATCTACCTTGATACTCATGAAATAGACGGCATTGAAGGAGAGATATTGAAAAAATTGAAGGAGAGATATTGAAAAAATTGAAAGAAAGATTTGAGGAGAAAAATGATTAAAACAGTTTCAACAGATTCTCACAAAAAGAGTATGTCAGAAGCATTTGTCAATTCGTTTGGAGGATATCCAGTAGGGTATGGATTAGGGATTGTAATACTGCCACTATCTATGGGTTGGATTCAAGAAGACCCACTAGTTGCAAATTTGGCAATCACAACTGTTTATGCATCAGTTTCTTTTGTCAGAAGTTATTTTTTGAGAAGAGTCTTTGAGAAATTTGGAATTGATGATAATTTTATCAAGTTAGGCAAAAGAGGAATTTTGAAGATAGTCAGAGGAGTTCAAGCACATGTCTAGTATTTTTGGACAAATTTCAAAATTCTTTGCATTTGTAATAATTATTGTTGCTTTGATTATTATTCATTTTTGGTATATCATTTTACCAATAATTGGAATCATGGTTGGAGTTTATCTATATTACAAACACCAACAAATAGAACAAGAAAAAGAAAGAATTAGAGAAGAAGGAATTAGAGAAAGAATAATGAGAGAAATAATAATTAAAGAAGAAAGAATTAGAGAAGAAGGAATTAGAGAAAAAAGAATTAGAGAAGAAGGAATTAGAGAAAAAAGAATTAGAGACAAAAAACTAGAGAAAGAACGATTAGAAAAAGAAAGAATTCAAAAAGAACAAGAAGAGAAACAAATTAGAGAAGAAGAAGAAGAGAGGAAAATAAAAGAAAAGAAACTGCTAGTAGAAACGAGACTAGAAAAATTCAAAATTTCAAGAAAAGAGGCAAATCTAATTTTTGGTAAAACATGGGAGAAAAGATTAGAAAAGCATGATGGAGAATTTATCAAAGAGATCATTCGAGTTGGAGAAAAACTAGGAGGATCAGAATCGTACAGAATCAAAATTTCATCAATTATGGAAAAAGCACTTGATCTAATGGACATTTGTATGCATGATATCGTGGGCAAAATGAACAACTGGGATGATATTGATTATGAGAACTGGGAAGAAAATTGGCAAGATGTTAGAGATACATGGAAAAAAGAAAAACATTACTACCAAAACAATGAAGATGATTCTAGTGAAGAGAATTCTAAAGAAGAGAATTCTAGTGATTATTCAAAGTATTATGAGATTCTAGGCCTCAGAATGGGCGCTACAATCATGGAAATAAAGATGCAGTATAGAACATTAATAAAAAAATTTCATCCAGACAAAAATGTGTCACCTGATGCTGAAGAAAAATGCAAAGAAATCATAGATGCATACAACAAACTAACGGAGATGCTAGCGCGTTAGAAGAGATATGGGTAATTTTCAGGAAGGATATGTATTTGTTGCATTGTTATCATTTGTTTTAGCAGTAATTTTGTTCTTTGTTTATTGAATGTTGCTTTATGCAATAGGATTTTTTATTTTGTTTCTAATGATAGCAGAAATCAAAGTAATGTGGGTGATTTCAGGCTCGGCTGAAAACTTTACAATGAAGTTAGGAGAAGATTAAGGTATGCCTTTTTATTTAAAATTTGAAGAATTTTTGAATACTCAAAATAATTTAATTGGTATAACTTTTTCTAAAATAGAAGAAATTATTGGAGTGTTACCAAAATATACTTTTAATTATCAAAAATGGTGGTCAAACCGAGGCTCTTGTGAATTATAAATGACAATACAAACTCCAGCACAAAAACGATACATCTCAGATCTTTAAGGATTACTTTTAGCAGATATTGAAAACATTAATTTTTCAATGGGTGAGGCAGATCAAATTATCAAAAAATTACTATCTAATGAAAATATAAAACAACAAAC
>JACNFV010000217.1 GCA_014384445.1 Candidatus Nitrosopumilus sp.
CGGAATTGCCGGTACCAAAGACAGTGTTCTTGCAAGAGCCGCATTTGAAATTACTGTACCAACCCTTGCACATGCTGCACTCGCTGGAGAAGTTGAGGCACTTAGGGGAATTACTGAAAACGTAATTGTTGGTAGTCAAATTCCAATTGGAAGTGGTACTGTTGACTTGTACATGCAAGTTAGTAAGAAAAAATCTGACAAGTGATAATTATGGCTGATGAAATTTCTACAGCAATGGCTAACTGTCAAGGAAAATCTGTCTTACTTCGTTTAAGAGATTCAAAAACAATTCAAGGTTCTTTAATTGACTTTGATATTCATATGAATTTAACATTAGAAAATGCTGAAGACATTACTGATGAAAAACATCTCAGTCTTGGAAAAGTCTTACTGCGCGGAGATAATATCTTGGCAATTTCTTTACCAACTGATAAATCCTAAAAATAACCATCAAACATTAAATTCAATTTCTGTTAATTCTCTATGTGTACTTAATTTTAGTAGGATTGTTTTTAATTTTTAGCCCAGCATATGCTGAATCTATTCCAGATTATGACAAACCATATGCTCCAATTTTTACAGACAAATCTGTCTATTCTTGGACTGATAAAATTATTATTTCTGTAATGGCTCCAAGTTGGAATAGTAATCCAAACCAAATTAACTCAATTGGTCATCTTGAATCACATTCCATAAAAATTTCTTCAGGCGAATATTCTCTAAAGCCGTATCGATTAACTGAAACTAATTCAAACTCTGGAATTTTTTCAGGTGAAATTATTCTTACAGGTTTTTTACATGATGTTGATGGTGATGGAATTTTTGATACCAATCCTAGAACAACTGGCAATGGACCTACAAATGGATTTTTACAATCTGATAGAGATGACTCGATATCCATTTCATTTGAATTTGCAGATGGTGTAACACTTGTTGAATCTATTCCTGTTAGTTGGAATCATGGAACAATTCAATTCTCAAAAGATACTTTTGTTTTAAATGATTCAATACAAATCCGTGTAATTGATTCTGATTTGAATTTAAATCCTGAGATGATTGATAGTACGACCATAGAAGTTTTTTCAGATTCTGATGTAGGGGGATTATTAGTTAATGCTATGGAGACATCTGAACGATCTGGCGATTTTATTTCAACAATTACTTTATCTGCTGATTCATCTTCTAGTGGAAATAGACTTTATGCTGTCCCTGGTGATGCTATATTTGCAAAATATGATGATCATACGCTGCCTAAACCTTTTTCAAAATCTGATAACCAATATGTTGAAACTTTTGCAAAAATTGATCATTCCGCTTTAGCACTTGATAGAATACATGTTTCACCTGTTTTCTTATCTGACGGGTTTGGAAATCCAATAACTGAATATCTTGCAAATATACAAATGCAAATAGTTGGTTCAATTGAAAATAAAATAAACTATGATCAAGAATTTATTTATTTTTTCCAAATAAAAAATTCTGATGGAATTGTTACTTCTATTTCTTGGATTCAAGGACAATTATCTCCTAACCAAATTTTAGATATTTCTCAATCTTGGGTTCCTGAAAAACCTGATAGCTATATTTTAGAAACTTATGTGTGGAATTCGTTAACTGAATTAATGCCGATGAGTCCTCCTACATCTACAATAATTATTGTTAATTAATTATCATTAAATTTAATTTCAGTAAATTAAAAAAATTATTTTTAACTTGATTTTTAATACATCAGACTATTTTTTCAATAAACCTATAAAGCCCTGACAAGACGATCGGAATAAGGAAAATACATGAGTAAAATACTTGAAAAATCATTAAAGGATGCACGTAAAGAGGACAAACTAACTATGGGTGCTAAACAAGTTTTAAACTCTATAAATAATTCTAAATTAATCATCTTATCCAGATCTGTAGATGGTGAAACGCTTGAGAAAATCCAATCTGATGCAAAAAAACAAAAAGTACCTCTAGTAAACTTTGAAGGAACTTCAGTTGCATTGGGTAGATTATGTGGATTACAATTTAGAATTTCAACAATTTCATTTACTGCAATCGATGAGGCAAGTATTAAATCAATTCTAAACGATGGGGAAACAAATGTCTAACTTAACTTTAAATGAGACATTCTTAGTTTGGAAATATTAGGGAATTATTATGCAAGCAATTAAACTCTCAACTGATCAAATGCGTATGATGTCACTTTTTCAAAATGTGACTGGTGCAGTTGCTAGAGATTGCATTGATGATGAAAAACAGGATAGAGTAATTTTTGTAGTTAATAATGGTAAGATGGGACTTGCAATTGGCAAGGGTGGTATGCATATCAAGTCATTACAAAATATGGTTAAACGAAATGTTGAATTGGTAGAATTTGATGAGGATCCTGCAAAATTTCTAACTAATCTATTAAACAATAAACTAGTTTCTGAAGTAAAATTAAATACACGCGCAGATGGCATAAAGCAGGCAATTGTTATGGTAGATCCACGAAAGAAAGGAATTGTAGTTGGAAGAGAAGGTAGAAATGCTGAAAAAGCACGCCTGCTCGCAAAAAGATATTTTGATATTGGCAGTGTATTAATTAATAGTCCAGAACGAGCATCCGTGGAGTTATAGAATATGAGAAAATCACCTTTAGGATTATTTGCTGGTAGAGTACTAACCATAAAAAAGAAGAAACAACGTTGGGCAATTTCTTCTTACAAAAGAAGAACATTGGGCATCGATGTAAAATCTGATCCTCTTGGTGGTGCACCGCAAGGACGAGGCATTGTTTTAGAGAAAGTTGGTATTTCAGCAAAACAACCAAACTCTGCTATTAGAAAATGTGTTAGAGTTCAATTAATTAAAAATGGTAAATCAGTTACAGCCTTTTTGCCAAGAGATGGTGCAATGAATTTCATTGATGAACACGATGAGGTTACCATTGAAGGTATGGGTGCAACACAAGGTGGTGCAATGGGAGATATTCCTGGTGTTAGATTCAAAGTTTCTAAAGTTAACGGTACATCACTTCATGAATTAGTAATTGGAAAGAAGGAGAAACCAAGGAGATAGAAATGGCTGAAACAAA
>JACNFV010000219.1 GCA_014384445.1 Candidatus Nitrosopumilus sp.
AGGATTTACTGAATTTGTTCCACTGAATTTTGTTCATACAGAAGCACCAATGTATAAACATCAACTCCACGATGGAATCCAACAAGGAGGAAGTGGAAATGATGTTTTACTTACACATGCCATTGCTAGAATTATGTTCAACAATTCAATTGATAACATCCAAATGTCTTGGGTAAAAGAAGGTCAAAAAATGTCACAACTACTATTGATGTGGGGAGCAAATGATTTTGGAGGAACATTAATCAATGAAAGTATATCGACATCAGCAGGTTCAGAATACGGACAATTGTTAAGACCAAAAGAAATAAGACGAATGGTAAGAGAAATAGGAAGAATTCCAGCTGAGAGAAACACACAATACAAAATGTTAAAAAAGTTTGAAACAGAAAATGAAGTTGAAGAGGGGTTAGATAAGATTACAGATTATTCTCAATTTGGATCATATGCAGAATTAATTAAAATTAATAAATTCAAATACAAAAATCCAAGAGAAGAATAATTGTCAGCCTTAGAAAAGGCAATAATACATTCAAAGAATATGGGTATTGATGAATGTGAAGTTGTTGTTGTTAAAAAAAATATCACAACAGTAAGAATCACAGATTCAGAAATTGTAGAAATTAAACAAAATTTTGATGAAAATTATGGAATTAGATTAATTCATCAGAAAAAAATAGCATCAGTGCAAACAACCAACAAAGAAAAAATTACAGATTCAATAGATGAAGGATTAAAAATATCACTAAAACTGAAATCAAGAGAATTTTGGAGAGGCTTGCCAGATAAAAAAGAGGTCACACAGTTAGAAGGAACATTTGATCAAAAACTAAAAGACATTTCAGGCTCAAAAGCAGCAGATATTGCTCAAAATATGATTAATTCATCAGAAAATAAAAAAATAGACACAATCACGGGTTCATTGAACATAGTTTACGAAGATTTCGAGTTAGGTAATTCCAAGGGATTAAATTTTAATCATGAATCCACATACATTTCAGGGATCATCAATGCAGAGTCAGAACAGAGCACACTACCAGTATCAGGCATAGGCCATGCATGCGGTAGAACGTTATCAAAATTTTCTCCAGGGCAAATAGGAACTGATGCAAAAAAGATGTGCATAGAATCAATCAATCCACAAAAAATTAATTCAGATAAATATTCCATAATTTTTGATCCTTATTCAGTAGGGGAGCTACTGTCATTTGTAGTAGCATCCAATTTTAATTTCAAAACAATGTCAGAAAAGAAAAGTTGCTTTTTAAATAATTTTAAAAATAAAATATCCGTAGATGAATTTAATTTAATAGATGATCCACACATACCAGAAGGGGTTGGGACAAAAGCAATAGATGATGAAGGCGTCAAAACTAAAAAAATAAAATTAATAGAAAATGGAATTTTTGAAAATGTTTTTTCAAATAGTTATGATAGTTACAAAGAAGGGGGGAAAGAATCATCAGGTAATGCAATACGAATGGGATCTCCAATGGGAAGAAGCGCAGATCCAATTCCAATTTCTGCGCCACACAATCTCACAGTTGTACCAGGCAATACATCTCAAGAAGACATGATCAAAGATACAAAGCACGGATTGCTAGTAGGAAGGTTATGGTACACATATGCAGTAAATCCAATAAAAGGAGATTTTTCATGTACTGCAAGAAGCGGAATTAGAATAATAGAAAATGGAAAAATAAAGGGACCTGGAAAATCAGTAAGAATAGTGCATAACCTTACAACATTATTAAAAAACATATCAAGTATTGGAAATGATCAAAGAAGAGTTATTCAGTGGGCATCATTGCCGTCAATCACCCCATCAATTAAAGTTGAAAATATATCAGTAAATTCAATTTAAGGCTAATTTAGGCACGAATTATTTCAAAAAGGTCGTTGCCAAATACAACACATAGCCAGTAGTCAAAATTATGCCCATGGTTCTATTGATTATTTGGGTTTTGAAACCAATTAACAAAGAAAGACCAAAGATGATCATTATGGCATAATCGACATAAACATCAGTGGTAATCAAAATACCTCCAAGGGATGCACCAACACCCATTATCATTAAAACATTGTAAATATTACTTCCAATAATATTTCCAATTCCAATATCACTGTGTCCTTTACGAATTGCAATGACGGAAGTGATTAGTTCCGGAAGAGAAGTTCCAATTGCAATTACAGTAAGTCCAATAATTTTTTCAGATAAACCAAATTCAGTTGCAAGAACTACAGCATTATCAACTGTAAGTATAGATCCAACATACAAAACAACAATACCAATTCCAATTAATCCAGCAGATTTTAGATAGACATTACCTTTACTAGAACTTGTGCTATCTTCAGCAGTGCCTCTGTGTTTTAGTGCGTTTCTAAACGTGTAAAATCCAAATACACCCAATCCAATAAGAAGTAAAACTCCATCGTATTGAGAAATCTCACCATCAACTGAAATCAAAATAAGCAATACAGAAACACCCAGCATTATTGGAATTTCTTTTCGCAGTATAGATTTTTGAATTGCAATGGGGGTAAGAATTGCAGCAAATCCTACAACCATTCCGATATTAGCAATATTACTTCCAACAATATTTCCTAAAATTATTGCACTGTGATCTCCAGCAGCTGCAATACTTGCAGCAAGCTCAGGAGCGGATGTACCATATGCAATAATGGTCATACCGATTACAAGATTACTAATACGAAATTTTTTTGCAATTGTAATACCACCACTAACTAACCAATTTCCACCAAGACATAGCATAACTAATCCAATTATCAGCAAGACGGAACTTAGTAAAACATCCATAACCAAATTTTAGAGGATGGCTGTTTAAAGGAGACGATTTACTAAAAATTTACAAGTTTACCAATTCAAATTAAGTTCAGAAAAATACCAGACATATCAAAATATATCATTCAGTATCAGATCCAATATTCAAAAAACACAAAATTAGGTGTAAAAAAACAACTTAGAAGGATTGGAAATAAACAAGTCAAAGACTAATAAGGTAACGTACCGTACTATACGGTATGATGAAAGCAAGACTAACATATG
>JACNFV010000170.1 GCA_014384445.1 Candidatus Nitrosopumilus sp.
AATCTGTTCCATATAGGAGATATCTGGGCTCTCCTGCATAGTTGATTAGTTCAGCAACTTTATCTTTCATCATTTTTTCAAAAAAATGATCAAAAGATCCTACCACAAGTCCGGATACATCTGCATAGACATTTTTGTTTTTATAAATAACTTCTTGAGCATCTTGAATCCAAGGATTTCCTAAGTGACACATTACAATTTTTAATTCAGGATTATCAACTGCAACATCATCAAGATTAAGGGGTCTTGAGTATCGTAATTTTCCAGTCTCAGAATAAGTATCTCCAGTATGAAACATTACAGGAATCCCAAATTCAATACAAGTATCATAGACTTTTTGATATCTTTCGTCATAAGGATAATAGTGTTCATAGCCAGAATAAATTTTCATAGCTTTAATTTTCCCATCTTTAATCAATTGTCTGTAATTTCGAAGATCATCATCCGTATGATGATCAATTGTGAATCCGGCAGCAACTCCTAGATTATCATATTTTTTAATTCCATCAATAATTTGTTCAGTTGAAGGTCTTTCAGAATTTGTTTTGTAAGAAGATAAAATTATGGCATAATCAACATTGTTACTAGTCATTTCAGTTTGAAGCATTTCTAATCTATCTTCCAATAATTGGGTATCTTTGGTCAATTCATATTGGTTCACATGAACATGGCAATCAATAATCATGATTTTACTTCAAAATTAGGATTTTTCCATTCAATAAAAGTCGCATTGTTCAATGATCTAGGATCCTTCATGTAGTTAGGCAGAATTTTGATGAATTTGAAACCATTACGTAGTTGAAATGACAATACTGGTTCTTTGATTTCATGACGCTTTACTTTATGGACATATTCCAATGGGGATAGGTTTTTTACATGTTCACAATAATTTATCAATCTAGCGCCTGCAATGATTCTACGTAGGTTTAGCTTTATTGCCAGTGTTTTTCTTGCGTCATAAAGTTTTGTACCTACCCCCAATTTCCTATGATCTGGATGGGATGAAACATCTGCCCCATATAGCGAATCTCCTTTGGGATTATGGTTTTTAAAAAAACTATCACCACATGCATCTTTCCATGTATGTTCATCGTAATCATTTTTTAGACTCATTATCAAACTGCTGCAAGAGCCAACTATTTTTCCGTGATATTCTGCAACAAACTGACCTTGAGGAAAAACTTGAAGATGAGATGTTAACTGGTCCGGTTTCCAATAAACACCTTCAGCAGCCATAAGAGGAAAAGCAATTTTTTGTAATTCCACAATTTTAGGAATGTCCTCTTTTGTCATTGTACGTATTATTACATGACTTTGACGTGTGTGAGTTGGGGCGTTAGTCATATTTTCATTTATGATGATTTAAAAAATTTTGATCAAACGCAAGATGTGCATTATTAGATTTAGTTTCAAAAATTAAAATTGGTTTATTTAGCGTACAGATTCCCTCTTTGATTACCTATAACATTTCTTGTTAAGGCTATTTTAAGATATTGTTTTTAAAATTGAAGGTTTTTCTTTCCGTATGATTTTACTCAACTAGGTTTTGCCTTCAAACCTTGTGACGGCAAATGCTTGATTTAATTTATGAATATAAACTTGATGAATAATTTACACTTTTCTTTTACATTTACAAATACTGGCAAAAAAGTTGCAGATTACAAATCCTTTTTCAAAATTGGAGGAGTCACAAAAAAAGTTCAAGAAAAAGTAAACTGTTCAATTCTGTTAGTTGACACTCCATGGACTTAGAATTAAAATAAAATTTTAGATTAATTTACATGATGGCAAAACATAGAAAAGAAAAAAATAGGATGCAAATATTATTTAAATAATATTTATTTTAACAGTCATGGTGAAAACAACATGATAAGTTTAGAAAAGATTGAAAAATCCTTTGAAACTACCAGTAATAAAAAATTTTCAGAATCTAAAAAAGGAATGGTTTCATCTGCATTTCCTGATGCTACTAAAGCAGGAGTTCAAATGCTCAAAAAAGGAGGTAACGCAGTTGATGCAGCATGTGCTACTGCTCTTGCATTAGGGGTATGTGAGCCTCAGGCATCAGGAATTGGTGGGCAATCCATGGGTATTATTCACATTAATGGAAAAACAATTTGCATTGATGGTTCCACAAGATCTCCTTCATTGGCAATTCCAAGAAAATTTCAAAATATCTCTGACAGATCCTTGGGTTACATGGCTACAACTGTTCCCAGTACTGTTGCAGTAATGGGGGTATTAAATGAAAAATATGGAAATCTTGAATGGGGTGAGATATTAAAGCCTGCAATCAGAATTGCTAAAAAAGGATATAGAATTACAAAACTCCAATACGATCTACAACTACGTGAACTTGAAAATTTTAAAAAGATAGAATCGCAATCTGGCGCAAAGTATTTTCTCAAAGATGGAAGCATGCCTTTTGAACCTAAAGATCTTTTCATTCAGGATGAACTATCAGAATTATTATCTTATTTAGCTGAAAATGGGTACAAATCATTCTATCATGGTAAAATTCCAAAAATAATAGATGCAGATATGAGGAAAAACAAAGGATTGTTACGAGAAGATGATTTGGTAATGATACCAAAAATAATTGAACGTGATCCGATAATTGGAAAATACAAAAATGTGGTAATCAAAACATTTCCTCCTCCTGCAGTGGGCAGAATATTGTTGTTGATTCTGATGCTGCTAAACCAACTTCCTCCCAGTACAATCAAAAATAAAAAATTAGATTTTCATCATTATCTAGTTGAGACATTTAAGAGATCTCTTGCATTTCGAACTCAGCGTCCATATGACATTGCAACGTATAAACAAATAGATGACAAATTATTGTTTGACAAAACATTTCTCAAACACTTGTCTCAATCAATTATAGATGGAATCAATCTAAGTTCAACTAATAATGTAAAGTTTCATGATGAAGATACTACGCATCTTTCAGTTATGGATGATGAGGGAAATGCTGTAGGTATCACACAATCAATTGAACTAGTTTATGGTTCAAAAGCT
>JACNFV010000208.1 GCA_014384445.1 Candidatus Nitrosopumilus sp.
TCAAAATTAGGATGGGAACCTAGCAAATCTGATAAACACACTGATGCGCTATTGCGTACGTTTGCCATCGCTGTTTTGGGAAAAATGAATGATGATGATGTTACCGAAGTGGCTTTGGCAAAATATAAAAAATTCTTAAAACAACCTGGTTCTCTATCTCCTGATTTAACTGAAACAATTTGCTCAATTGCAGCTTGGAATGGAAATTCAAAAACCTTTGACGAGTTAAAGAAATTATATGCAAATGCAAAAACAATGGAACAAAAACTTCGTTTCCTGGGAGCAATGTGTGGGTTTCAAGATAAAAAATTGCTTCTTAAAACACTTAATTTCTCACAAACACCTGATGTTCGTTCTCAAAATATGCAATTGCCAATAATGAAAGTTGCTGGAAATCCTTACGGTGACAAAGTCTTGTGGCAATGGCTGAATAAAAATTGGAAAAAAATCAATAAAAAAGTTGGACATGGAAACCCACTGTTTAATAGAATTGTGGCTAGTATTGTCGGTGTTGCTGATGATTCTATGGAGAAAGAGATCAAGCTATTTTTTAAAAATAACCCTACCCCTGGAACTGAAAGAACTCAAACTCAAACTTTGGAGAGAATTCGAATAAATTCTAGGTTCCTTAGAAGTATGAGAAAAGAATTCAAACATGGCTAAAAAACTAGGACCTCCATTAGTTCTTGGAGTCTTTACAATTTTGGCACTTGTGTTTTTAACTGGAGGTGCAACTGATGACAAGGATCCTCTTCGTGAAAATTTTAAGATAAATGCAATTTATTATGATGCTGGCTATGTTGAAGTTTCATATCTTGACAAATCTGATAAAACAAATTCTGTCACACTTGAAATCCTTGGAATGGAAACCTCCTTCCAAAAAACATTTTCTGATTCAGAATTTATAGAAATCATTCAATTTCCAAACGTACCAAAATACGGTTGGGAAATTCATCCTATAGTTATGGAAATTGAGCATGATGAATTTGGTCACGTTCAATTAAAAACTGAAATTCATGAACTAGACTCCCCTTCTCCAAACACTATCTATTCTACTCCTTAGATCACAAACAAGATTTTATTGTACCTTCTAAATCCAATTGTATGTTGGAATTACTTTCTGATTTGAAAAAAGGAAAACGTGGCGCAATTGCAAAGGCAATAACTATTGTTGAAAATGATCCAAAAGAAACAAAAAAACTATTAAAAAAAATCTTTAAAGATTCTGGCAAGTCTAGCATAATTGGAATTACTGGACCTGCAGGCGCTGGAAAAAGCTCTCTGATTAACAAAACTGTGATCTCACTCAAAAAATTAGGTACAAAACCTGCTGTGTTGGCAATTGATCCTACTAGCCATGTTACCGGTGGGGCAATTTTGGGTGACAGGGTTAGAATGACTGAATCTACTGACTCTGGAACGTATATTCGAAGCATTGCATCTAGGGGTGCAACTGGCGCTGTTTCACACTCCTTACGAAACAGTATTCGAATTTTAGAATATGCTGGATTCAACCCTATCCTGATTGAAAGCGTGGGTGCTGGACAAACTGAAGTAGAAATATCCAATATTGCTGACATCACTGTAGTTGTCTTTAATCCAAATACTGGCGATAGCATTCAGACCATTAAAGCCGGTTTAACTGAAATTGGCGATATCTACGTAGTAAACAAAAGTGATCTTGCTGGAACAAATCAACTCTTTGATGCTGTGCGTGATTATATCGGTGATTCTAAACGAAACCCTACAATTTTGAAAACTTCTGTCAAAAAAAACTCTGGTATCTCTGTTTTTGCAAAAACTCTAAAGGATATGATGCTCATAAAAAATAAATTCAAAGTAGAAAAAGATTTGGAACGATTTGAGGCAGAACTAAAAGACATTGTTTTAAATAACATCAAGAAAAAGGTTGATGAAATGCTAGAATCTGATAAAACTTTCTCTAACTATATCAAAAAATTACAATTAAAGACACTTGATCCTTTTACTGTAGGTGACAAACTCACAAAATCTTTGCTAAAGTGATATTATGGTTGCAAAAAAATCTGTAAAATTAAAAGTCCCTGAAAAGAAAATATTCACTGATTCCACATTCCTTGTAAAACGTATTTATCAAAAATCCCCAAAAAAGAAACCTGCTGAAGATGCTGGAAAGTATCCTTTCACTCGAGGCATACATCCTGGAATGTTCCGTGAAAGATTTTGGACCATGAGGCAGTATTCTGGATTTGGTGATGCAAAATTAACTAACGAGAGATTCAAGTTCATGCTTGAAAAAGGTCAAACCGGTCTTAGCATGGCATTTGATTTGCCTACTCAAATTGGATATGATTCTGATTCTCCGCAATCTGAGGGCGAAGTTGGAAAGGTCGGCGTTTCAATCACCTCAATTAAAGACATGATGACCGCCTTTGATGGCATCCCTCTTGGAAAGGTCAGTTCGTCTATGACGATTAATTCCAGCGCATCAACACTACTTGCGTATTACATTGCAGTTGGTGAGGCACAGGGATTCAAAAGTCACGAACTGCGCGGAACTACTCAAAATGACATTTTAAAAGAATACATTGCAAGAAATACTTACATCTATCCGCCAGAACCTTCTATGCGACTGATTGGGGATATGATTGAATATTGTGCAGAAAAAGTTCCATCTTGGTACCCTGTTTCAATTTCTGGATACCACATGAGAGAAGCTGGTTGCACTGCAACTCAGGAGATTGCATTCACTTTGGCAAATGCAATTGCATACATCCAAACTTGCATCGACAAAGGATTAAAAATTGACGACTTTGCACCCCGTTTGTCCTTTTTCTTTTGTTGCACTATAGAATTCTTTGAAGAAGTTGCAAAGTTTAGAGTTGCAAGAAAAGTTTATTCTAAAATATTAAAAGAAATGTTTCATGCAAAAAATCCTCGTTCATTACAATTAAAATTCCATACTCAAACTAGTG
>JACNFV010000162.1 GCA_014384445.1 Candidatus Nitrosopumilus sp.
GGCATTGTTAGTGGTCATTCAGTTTTAGGAATGAATATTTTTTCAGATTGGTTTGCAGGAATACGTGACATTGTAGGAGGTAGATCTGAATCATATGAAGGTTATTTTGAGGAAGCAAGAGAGCAAGCCATTGATGAAATGTCATTACAAGCTGAACGTTTGAAAGCAACTGCGATAATTAGCATTAAAATTGATTATTCAACTATTGAAGCAAAAAATACTAGGATGCTCATGGTTTCTGCCAACGGTACGGCTGTAAAATCAGTTCCAGAATAAAATGAAGTCTGTAATAATTATCGCAATAGCATTAATTTTTGTTTCAGGTATTGGTTTAGGTTTTTCATTAAATGTTTCAGCAGAGGAAGGATTGATTCCATCATGGATAAAATCAACTGCAAGTTTTTGGGTTGATGGTCAAATTGGAGATGGGGAATTTCTTAGTGCATTACAGTATCTTGTAAAAGAAGGAATTTTGACAATTCCTGAAGAAGAACAGAAGCAGATTGATCCCCCATCATTAGAACTAGATGCAGGACCTAGTGATGATTCAGACACTACACAGTCGAGTATGAAGTGTTCAGGAAATGCCAGATGCATTACTGGAACTGTAACTTCAGTAATTGATGGAGATACCATCAAAGTTGATGGACAATCAATTAGATTTGCATTGGCATCTGCACCTGAACTAAATGAATCAGGGGGAATTGAAGCTAGATACTTTATTGAAACAATCTGTTCAGTGGGTTCCACTGCAACAGTTGATGAAGATGATGGACAGACTCAAGGAAGTTATGGTAGAATTCTTGGTGTTGTTTATTGTAATGGATTTAATCTCAATCAAGATTTACTTGATGTAGGACATGGATATTTGATTTCTAGTTTTTGTAATGATAGTGAATTTGCAACTGAATATTGGGCACAAAAACATGGATGTGATTCAAAATTAGAAACAGTTACTCCAACTATAACTGAAAAAAATTGTGATTCATCATATCCTGATGTTTGCATTGCACCCTATCCACCAGATCTTGATTGTGGGGATATTCCATACAAAGACTTCAAAGTATTACGACCTGACCCACATGGATTTGATGGAGATTATGATGGAATTGGTTGCGAAACATACAATCCCTAAACTCTTCTAAGAATAGACATGGTATTTGGTTTTAAATGGGCATTTTTGAAAAAGAAAAAAGGTGTTGATAAAAATATTGAAGATGATGAAGATTAGATCCTGAACTCTATTTCACAATAACCTTTAGACCATTAATCATACTCACATAGTATTCTCATGGAACAAGCTGAGCTTGATAGGATGCAACTAAAGATTGAAGACCTCATATTCAGATGGGTGCAAGCTGGAGCAAAAATTGGTCCATCAATGAAAGACAGTATAGAGAGAGTGACTAAAGACCCTGAACTGATATTGTATTTTTATCAGAAGCTAAGGCCTAAATTTTCTTGAAACCATACCTACCAACTAGTACCATGTTATTAGGATACTATCTAATTTTCTAAGGTTTCAAGATCAAAATACATCAATATTCAAAAAGAAATTCATCATGGCATTCACAACCTAATGCCTGGCCATCACATTTTGGACATCTTTCAACATCACATTCCCAATGATGAATTTGACCTACTTTAACTCCACAATCACCACATGAACCTGAATCTTTACCCCAATCGTCTGATTCATCACCAAATTTGATTCGCTCAAATTTTTTCCCTTTAATTATAAAATATCCTATGCAACTATTCCCAGAGTATTCTTTTTTGCAATATTCACAAATTTCAACCATTGTTTTTTGTTAACAGTTCTATTATTTACACATTATTTTTTAAATTCAGATAGTTTATTCAAATCTTGTATTACTATAATGCCATACAAAGTTCCTTTCTTTTCTACTAGAACACTATCAAAATAATTAAAAATTTCTTGAAGAATTTTTGCAGGACTGGTAAAATCAACAGTTGGAGGAACAGGTTCTAACATTTTTTCATTAATCATGATTTTTGATTTATCTAAAGCAAAAAATACTGCAACAGTTTTATCAGTAAGCATTCCAACACATTTATTTTTTTTTAGTACTGGAATTTGTGAAAATCCTTTGTTGATCATTTTTTCATTAACTTTTTTTAATGATTGACCTATTTCTGCAACTACAATGTTAGTATTACAAATATCACCAGCTGTCCAACCAGTATTTTTTTTTTGGATTTCATAGTAGTCAGCAATTTTTTTTAATTTAGAATAACTAGGATCTTTGATGTCTTCATTTTCAACTTGATAAATCCATGCAAAACTTAATCCACATTTACTTGCAAGTTGTCTCTGCGTTAATCCCATCTTTTTTCTAAGAGAGATAATGTCTTTTGGATCAGGTAGCCACATGAGTAATTATTCATACAATGATATTTAGTTGTTAGTATCCTGACCATTTGATAGTGTATCCTATATCAAACATTTGACAATACTAATCATGTCTAAAACACATAGCAATAGGCAACTAGAGCCTAAAAAAAATCCAGAATGCACTCCACTGGAAAAAGATAGTAAAACAGGTGCAGAGCAAAGCAATTGTAATTGTGAGGAGGTGAGATGATGGGAGACACCATTTTTGAGGGAAAATTCCTCACATTACATGAAGCAAAGGACAATGACAGTAAACCAGGCATCATTGTTGCTTGTGGAAATGTGCATTTGTTTCTAGGCCTAGATGCAACTGCAGAATTAGTATCAGGGTTGAATCAAGTTGCCTATGAATTGTTTCATACAAGGAATGAGATCTTTCAATGAACAAAAAGATAGAAGCGAAAACAGACTTGAAATGACTTACGATCGGCCTCTTAGAAAAAAGGTAATGATAGCATCAATATCTCCAGGATATCCTGTGTATTGTCCAAAGTGTAATTCAACTAGGGTCGTACTTTTCTATGATCCTCG
>JACNFV010000107.1 GCA_014384445.1 Candidatus Nitrosopumilus sp.
GACTCCCACAATGGATCTAATTTTCTTAATGATTCTGAATTCTCTCTCGGTATTGGAATTATTTTCTCATGAGTCATTCCAACTTTTTCTACATCCAAGTCTGCTGTAGAAATTTGTAGCAATTTTCTTAACCCTATTTCAAATTGCAAGTTCTTTTCATGCAGTATTTCTTGAGCGTTATCCCCTTCTCCGATAGAAATAAGGAGGCTTTGCTGTCCGATAATTTTGGCATAATCAGCTAAATCCTTTGAGATTTGTTTGTGTTCGTTGTAATCTCTGTCCAAATCATTGACTTCTTTTTTTAATTCATCTGTTAGTAGAACTAATTCTTGATTTTTCTGTAAAACATAATTCATTGCACCTGTAGCTTCCGAATCAAACACTGATGTCACTTCTACTTTAATTGCTTTTTCTTTGTAAGACTCCCATGATGTTAGAACTTTATTGTAATCTGGAATTAATGATGTTGGAATACTTGTTAGTGCGTGTCCTTTGAACTCCCCTCCATTTTTAATAATTGCCAATGTTGATTGTATTTCTTCAATTTCTTTTTCAAGTTCTCCTTTATCCACCGTTACCCCACTTGCAACTGATGTCGCCAAACCTGCAACAGATTCAGCTTTTACTTTTACATCTCCAGTTCCAATGATAGAGTATGCCTGTGATGTCTCCAATTGCTGATCTTGATATAATAAAAATAAATTAAAAACGGCAACAACTATGAGAACAGCTATCAAAACATATGCTTTACTAACTATCTTCATAACAAAAAAATACGTATAGCAGGCTATAAAAATAATGGGTGAATTCTAGTTATCATGTCTGATGAATTTATTGCTGTTGCAACTAAGGAAGTAAATGCTGATATTGAATCCCTTGAAAATATTTTAAAATCATGTACAAACGATGCTGATATATCTCTAAATTCTCCCAGGCTTCAAAAACACACTCATAAAATTAAAGGTCTGGCACCTATGATGGGCAAAGAATCCCTTGGAACCTTTTCTTCTTTACTTGATGATTTTTTTAAGAAAATGGCTGATGGTGTCTCAATTAATGGAATTTTTGATTTGATTTTGCCCTCTATTATCCACATGAAAAAATCAATGAATGAGACTGACTATGATTTTAGTCAAATTACTAAGAACATCAATGAACTCTGATTGAGGTTTGAATGCTGACATTTTTTAATGTGTGACTTTAAAGAAACACAATGGCCAAAATTTTGATTGCAGATGATTCTGATGCAATTCGACTTGTTTTGAAGGATATTTTGTCAATTGGGGAACATGAAATTATTGGAGAAGCAACAGATGGTGCTGAGGCCGTAGATTTCTATAAACAGTATAATCCTCAAGTTTTGTTGTTGGATTTAGCAATGCCAAAAAAAGATGGATTTACTGTTGTAAGAGAAGTAATGGCATATGATCCTACTGCAAAAATTATTCTAATTACTGCAAGTGATGATCAAAAAGTCATTCAACAATGCTTGGATGGTGGTGCCTCATCATACATTTCAAAACCTTTTGATTTTAACGGTGTTTTGGAATCCATAAAATCTTTAATTTAAGAAAGTAATTTAGGGCCTAGATTAATTGTAAAATTGATTAGAAAATTGTCAAAAATTGTAGCTGATACCAGTGTGATTGTCAACGGCCAACTTGTCTCTCGAATTGAATCTGGAAGTATTAGAAATTTTGAGATTATTATTCCTCAGGCAGTATTTGATGAATTGCAATCTCAAGCATCAAAGAAAAAAGAACAAGGATTCATTGGTCTTGAGAGAATTCAAAAACTAAAATCTCTATCTGGAAGTTATGGATTAAATGTAGTTGTTAGTGGTACACACCCTTCTTCAGATGATGTTAAACTTGCAAGCAGTGGGAGAATTGATTCCCTGATAGTAGATATGGCTAAACAAAACAATGCTGTTCTATACACTTCTGATCATGTGCAGCATTTAGTTGCTCAGGCAGAGGGTGTTGAAACAATTTTTCTAAAACCTGAATTCAAAAACGAATCTTTGGAATTTCTCAAATTTTTTGATTCTGAAACTATGAGTGTTCATCTTAAAGAAAATCAATGTCCCTTGGCAAAAAAAGGAAAACCTGGTGCATTTGTATTGACAAAGCTAAATGATGATCATCTTTCTAAAGATTATTTGGAAATGATTTCATCTCAAATATTGGATGTTGTAAACATCTCTGATTCTAGTACGTTGGAAATATCAAAAACTGGTGCATCTGTAGTTCAACATGGTGATTATCGAATTGCAATCACTTATCCTCCTTTCTCAGACTCTTTTGAAATTACTATAGTTCACCCAATTGTAAAACTGTCTCTTGATGACTATGCTATTTCTGAAAAATTAATGGAGAGATTCTCTGATAGTGCAGAAGGCATTGTTATTTCAGGTGCTCCTGGTTCTGGAAAAAGTACTCTTGCATCTGGTCTTGCAAATTTTTACCATCAAAAGGGAAAGATTGTAAAAACATTTGAATCTCCGCGCGATTTACAAGTTGATCCTGGAGTAACTCAATATGGCAAACTTGATGGGAGTTTTGACAATTCTGCTGATATTTTGTTACTTGTAC
This sequence comes from Candidatus Nitrosopumilus sp., assembly GCA_014384445.1. GTDB lineage: Archaea > Thermoproteota > Nitrososphaeria > Nitrososphaerales > Nitrosopumilaceae > Nitrosopumilus. Next base: position 2,595 of record JACNFV010000107.1, read on the forward strand.
GACCTGATTATACGATTTTTGATGAAGTTCGAAGACGTGAGGATTTTGTTACCTTTGCTGATTTGAGATTAACTGGAGTGGGGATGGTTGGAGTAGTCCATGCAAATTCGCCATTGGATGCAATTCAGCGCTTTATTGGAAAAATTGAGCTGGGAATTATCCCAAACGTTTTGGATACTGTGGTTTTTGTAAAGGATGGTGGAATTCAAAAAGTCTACGATTTAGAATTAAAGGTAAAAGTCCCTACTGGTATGACTGAATCTGATTTGGCAAGACCTGTAATTGAGATTAGGAATTTTGAAGATGATGTTTTAGAGCATGAAATTTACACGTTTGGTGAGGAAAATG
>JACNFV010000220.1 GCA_014384445.1 Candidatus Nitrosopumilus sp.
GAGGTTGTTCCAGAAATAATGGAATTAAAGAAAAAAGTGTATGCAGAATTGGATGCAGTTGCAGGGCCAGATGTAATATTTGCATCAAACACAAGCACATTGCCAATTACAGAAATAGCAAATACGACATCACGTCCAGAAAAGTTCATAGGAATTCATTTTTTCAACCCACCACAATTAATGAAATTAGTTGAGATAATTCCAGGAGAAAAAACAACTCAGGCAATTACAGATTTGACTCAAGAATATGTAAAATCAGTAAATAAACAAGCCGTGCTATGTAGAAAAGATGTTCCAGGATTCATTATCAACAGATTATTCATTCCAATGGTTCATGAAGCATGCTATGCTCAAGACAGAACTAATGCGACACTTGAAGAAATTGATTCTGCAGTAAAATTTAAGCTAGGTTTTCCAATGGGGATTTTTGAGTTAGCAGATTTTACAGGCATGGACGTAATTCACAAAGCGACTGTGGAAATGCACTTGCGAGATAAAAAAGTAATCAACCCACATCCAACAATACAAAAAATGTTTGACGAAAAGAAATTGGGTCAAAAATCAGGCGAAGGCTATTACAAATATTCTGATGACAAATATGAAAGAGTTGCATTATCCGAAGAGTTAGCAGAAAAATTTAACCCCATTCAACTTGTAGCAAATATTCTAAACAATGCAGCATGGTTAATTACAAACGGTGCAAGCGACATCAGTGAAATTGAAAAAGCAGCACAACTAGGATTAGGATTAAGAAAACCATTATTTGAGACTGCAAAAGAAATTGGAATTAAAAATATCGTAGATGAATTATACAGACTTGAAAAAGAACACGGTGAGTTTTACAAACCAGATCCTTTGCTAATTTCTATGCTGTAATCAATTCTAAAATTTTTTCAACAGCCTCTTTTGCAGTATCAGCACCAATAATTTTTACATTCTTTCTATGATCTACATATCCATCAATGTATGGGGTGATAGAACTTTCAATTCCACGAATTGCAACCATGGGTTTTTTGCTCATATATGCAGCACATACCTCAGATAAAGTTCCAGAACCGCCACCGACAATTATTACACCGTCAGCAGATAATGCATTAAGAAAATCACGTGTAAAACCCATTCCAGAAGGGATCACAATATCACAGTAATCATTAGCAAATTTAGGATCATCCTGAGGCAATATTCCAACGGTAATTCCATTACCATCTTTTGCACCATGAGAACAGGCATTCATCACACCGCCTAAACCACCAGTAATTAAAACAGAGTTAGATTTTGCAATTTCAAGTCCAATATCATATGCCATTTTTTCATGTTTAGGAGTACATCCATTAGTATTATTTCCAATAACTAAGATCTGTGTTTTCTTTACCACAGCATAACTAAAAGAACCGGTTTGAAATATGTTCGTAGAGAAAAAGATATTAGGGAATTATATGAAATATTACTATGAAAACACGTTCAATGCCAGTATGTTTTAGTGAAAAACAATACAAAATGATTGAAGAATTTGCCAAGAAAAACGGCATGCTTAATGCAAGTCAAGCTCTTGAAAAACTCCTTAGTCAATAATCAGTTTTTATAATTTTTAATTATTTTTATTATTCAACATAGTTTAGGGTCTATTTAGCAACAGTTTGGATCAGTTGTTTACATTTAATAATTAAATATTTTAAAATTAAATGAAAAGCATGGGACTATTTACTAGAAAACCAGCATACTGTGTAGTTTGCAACAAGGAATTAACCCACAAGCATAAACCAAAAAAAGAATGGAATTTGAAAGGGGTATTATGCGGGGATTGTCATTTTGATAAATCAAAAGAATACTATGAAGGTCAAGTAAGACAACCATGTGTAAAATGTAAGACAACACGGAAAATTACAGATTTGTGGGAACCAAGATGGCAATGGGACATGGAGGGACTACTATGCAAGAATTGTTTTGATCAAAAAGAAAAAGATTTTGCACAAAAGAAAAATTTTTGTTCGTTATGCGATACAAAAATGGGATTAATCAGGCATAATCCAAAAAATCACTGGAAAATAGAAGGTCAATTGTGTGGAAAGTGCTGGGATAAAAAGAAATCCGAGTTTGGATGAAAGTGAATTTTTTTAAAAAATTTCAATGTGACAATTGTGATAAAAAATTTTCAAAACAAGAAGAATTTATGAATCATAAACAAATTGTCCACGGGAAAGATTCACAGTATGATTGTAAAGAATGTGAAAAAGAATTTTCTAACATGGAAGATATGAGAACGCACCTACAGAGAAAACATAGTTACAAAAAAGACAGATAATTAAATTGCCTTTATTGTTTTAACCACTGGAGGTCTATTTTTAGTGAATACTCTAAAACCACAAATACATTTGATTTCAGGTAAACGAGATAATTCCGTATTTGAAACAATAGTTCCACATCTCAAGCAAGCATAATTTACATCAAATACTTCAGCAGGAGTTTCCTCTACTTCTTCAGTTATTTCTTCAGTTATTTCTTCAGTCATGTTTATCATCAATAATTTCTATAATTTAAGGATACCAAATCAAGTTAAGGACAATTCAATGTAAACATCATCAGGAATTTTTAATCGCATTAGTTGTCTGATGGCTTTATCATCTGCACTGATATTGATTATTCTTCTATGCATTCGCATTTCCCATTTCTCATAAGTTTCAGTACCGCTGCCACAAGGAGATTTTCTTGTAGCAATGTGTAATCTTTTTACAGGAAGTGGAGTTGGACCTTTGACTTTAACACCAGTTTTTTTACCAATACCCATTATCTCATCACAGACAGTATCCAATTTAGGGAGACTGATAGATGTGAGTTTAACACGGGCAGTTTGTGTCATAAAAACGCCTATGGTTTATGCTCTTCGGTAATTTCCTTAACAATACCTGCTGCGATTGTTGCACCCATATCTCTAAGTGCGA
>JACNFV010000223.1 GCA_014384445.1 Candidatus Nitrosopumilus sp.
TCAAAGAATTATCGATAGTGGATTTAACAAACCAACAGTAGCATACATTGCAGGAAGAGCAGCACCAAAAGAAAAAAGAATGGGTCATGCAGGAGCAATAGTTATGGGGAATTATGGTTCAGCAGAATCCAAAGTATCAATGTTTAACAAAGCAAATATTCCAGTAGCAAAAAGACCTGCAGAAGTACCAGTATTGCTAGCTGGGAAAATAGAAAAATCCGATTAGAATAAAAGAGAGAGATTGAGGAGAAAATTAAATGCCAGTTACAGACCCAGAGAAGAAAAGAATTGCACAACAAGCACGTCTGGTTATGAAAATTTGCTTCAAATGTGGCGCTAGAAACGATATTGATGCAACTCGATGCAGAAAATGTAGAAATCCATATTTGAGATTAAAGAACAGAAATCTCGGCGTCAAGAAATAGAATTAAGAAATCATTAATCTTTGTCTATAATTTACAATTGCATATTTCAATTCAGCGCCATATTGCTTGACAAAAGATTTTGCATCCTCAGGATCATCTAATTCTTCAAAAATTAATTGCAAATCATCAGGTAGTTGGGCATTCATTTGGAATAGGACTTTAGCAGCTTCCACATATTGCCCTAAATTATCAGCACCTTCAAAAGCCAACTTCATTCTATCAATTAATGTATCAAATTCTTGTAAAGACATGAGGGTTATTTCTAAAATTAGTAGAAAAAGGCATGGTAATTACAATATCAGGTAATAGCAAAGACAAAAAAACTAGCATTTCAGTAATTTGTTGGACCGGTCGTCTAGTTTGGTTTGGATGACGCACTCACACTGCGTAAGGAATTAACTTCCCGCAAAGGTCGTGGGTTCAAATCCCATTCGGTCCACTTTTTTTAATTACCCAAGAATACAAGAATTGGATTCAGAGTCAAAGATAGTTCCAGGACCACATTTTGAATCAGATTCATCGGAATCTATCAAGGTCAATACTTTACCAACTCTACATGCATTAGTATCAAGATCAAGAACAGTTCCATCACCACATTTTGGATCATATTCGCCATAAAAAATATCTTCATTTTTAATTTCAGATGTAGAAATAGTATTAGGTGAAAAATCCAAAATATTATCAAAATATCCTAGAGAATAACCAGCCCCAATAATTAACAAAATTAACACAGAAATTCCCACCAACATAGTAATTTTCAATGGAAAGTATTTTTTGAAATTTATAGAATGAGAAGATTTAGATTCTGTGATGGGGGTAGTAGAGCCAACTTCAAATAATGAAGTACCACAAATCATACAAAAATTAGCACTTAACGAACCTTTTTTTCCACATTTCCAACAATGGATAGTATCTTTATCATCAGGTTCGTTTTCAAAAATAATTTCATTATCAGTTTGAATATCATAAGTATGTTTTATGAGATATTTTTCTCTTAAACGTTTTAGATAATTCTCATCAGTAATCCAAATTTTATGATTTTGAATATAGGTCTGTTTGATATGCTCTAATCGATAGGGATCACCAACACCCAATTTTAACAGAGAAATTACGTCATCTACTACATCAGGGGAATCCATATGTAATATCTGACAAGTACAAGTCATTAAATATTAACTGAAAAATATTTAGAAAAAAGAGGAATTCAAAGAAAATTTAGGTACAAATTTGAGGATAACTGGAGATTTAATCAATAACTGGATTAAAATTAGATTAAAATTAAAAAAAATCATGAAAGCTAAATTTACTGGAAAATGCGTAGAGTGTGAAGATGTCATAAAAGCAGGTAAAGAGATTTTAAAAAACTCTAAAGACCAATGGGTTCACAAGGCTTGTTGTGATTTGGAAGAGGAATTACCCTAATCAAAACAAAACTAGTACAAATTAGTAACAAATTTTTTAAATACCTTTGAAAAATAGACATTAGAATGAGTACAAAATCAAATCTAGTATTAATGGCATCAATCATGACAATATTTGGAATAATCATGATTCCAAGTAACATTTCAGCAGAATCAAATCAAATTACTATAACTCCAATTGATGAAAAAATTAGTTTAGAAAAAACAGTAACTACAATGAACATTCCTCAAAATAACAAACTACCTTGGGGAGCAGTCATAGGTGAAGCATCTGATGTTGCTGAAAGACACCCAATTATTATTCAATTTTACAAAGGAGAAGATCCCGTTCACTTTGCACAAATAGATGCAAAAGGAGATGGCTCTTATGAATACAAATTCAGAGTTGGAAATCTAGATTCAGATACAGGGGAATTCGTAAATATCTTTGAAGGAGAATATACTGTAAAAATATTCAAAGTAATTCCAAATAATAATGACTTGATATAATCAACAAGGCATTACAAATCCTCTCTTTGTTGCCAGAGTAAATCCATAGAATTCATATACCGAATATCTAAACGAAGAGCTAGAAAATGAGCAAGAATTTTTGGCACGATATAGAATCAGGTAATGATGTTCCAGAGATAGTCAATGTTATCGTAGAAATTCCCAAAGGCTCTATGAACAAATACGAATATGACAAAAAACATAACATGATAAAATTAGATAGGGTATTATTTTCACCATTTCATTACCCTGGAGATTACGGCTTAATTCCTCAAACATTGTCTGATGATGGGGACCCACTTGATGCACTAGTACTAGTTACAAATCCCACATATCCAGGAATCCTAATTGAAGCAAGACCAGTTGGATTACTACAAATGAAAGATGATGGGCAGATGGATGACAAAATTATCTGTGTTGCAACAAATGACCCACGATATTTGCATACTACAGATATTACTACCATCGAAGATCATTATCGTTCAGAGATTGCCCACTTTTTCCAAGTTTACAAGGATTTGGAAGGTAAGAAAGTAGAAATTTTAGGATGGAAATCTGCAAAAGAAGCCAAAGTTGTAATCATAG
>JACNFV010000193.1 GCA_014384445.1 Candidatus Nitrosopumilus sp.
TTTTGATAATTGGAATGTTCTGCAGTGAAAATATGTTTAAAGAATCCTTTACTATTTGTCTCTCCATCTTTAGAATTTCCAATATTGTCATAAATTTTGTATGACGTGTTTTTTTGAGGTATATTGTTTTTGTAAATATATCCCTCAACTGTAAAATTATCATTTGGCTTTACTGTAGTTTCTTTTGATTTTTTTCCATTATCTTTAATTACATACAGTGATGGTTTTAGATCATTTGATGAGCCTACAAAAGATTGTGATTGTTTAGATGTAGATTTTTTTTCATCCTGACTTTGTTTTGATTTATGTTTGGATTCAAGATTTTTGGCTTTAATTATTTCAATATCCAAATTTTTCAATTCATCATATTTTTTATTAATGTCTACAATTACATCTCTCATTCCATACTCCCCTTCAGAATGAAGCCCATCCATCCACCATCCTGAATAAATATTCACGTTATAATCACTAGTTTGAAAAGTTACCCCGTTCAAATGGTTTAACACAGATCCTAATTTTGCATTTGCCAGTGCATTCTCAAAATGGAGTTCTTGGTATTCAGCAAGTTTTTTAATTTGATGAGATGTTATGGATTTTTTAATTTCTCCATACTCATTGATAAGTTCGTTAATGGAATTAGGATTGTTAGTAATTTTGCTTGAATAGTTGGGGGTTGCTGGCGTAGTGATTTTTGGTATGATTTTTGTAGTTTTAGGTGTAAAATTTGATTTATTTTGAGACTCTTTTAATTTTTTTAGTTCTGTTGGATTATCTAGTAATGATTTCATTTCATCTAATGATAGTGAATTTGCATTAATTCCTAATTCTGTTTTAAACGCTAATCTGTATTTTGATACTATTTCATCATATTGAGATATACTTACTTGGTTTGAATTTACAATTGAACTTAGAATTCCTGTGGTAAGGTCTCCTCCAGGAACTGTTGAACTTAGAACTGCATTGAACACTTTACCTTTCATTGTGTTTGAACTTTCCAAAATTGTTACTGTATCTTCTCTACATGGATGTTTACATGACGAACTGCTTTTGTAATTATTATTGCCCGGAAATTTGGCATATAGTTCAACTGTACTTGATTCTGCCAAATTGATGAAATTGTTTACTGCACTAACACAACTAACAGGACAATATACTGCAATTGCAAGAATATCTAAAATCGCAGCAATATCTTTTCCATCTCCTGTGTCTAGATCACGTGTCTTGAATGGATTGCTAAATCTCCCATCTGAATCAGTTCTCAATGTTCCTAATTTATCATCAAAACTAGTTGCATCAAATTCATAAATGTCGACACTTGTAAATGGAATTGGTTTTCCATTTGATGTTAGTCTTCCTGAAACATCCACTAATTCTCCCTCATATGCTGATGTCTTTGAAAGATTTAGAGTAATTGAAGTAGATGATTTTTGTTTTTCTTGTACTACTACAATTCCTTCCATCCATGGATGAACCATACAAAAATAATCATAACTTCCTGCATATTCAAAAGTGAACGCATATGATCCTCCTCTTGAAACCGTACTGCTATCAAATACACCAGATGGGCCATCATCTGGACTACCACCAGTTATTGTATGTGTAACTGAATCAGAATTTTTCCAAATTACTTTATCTCCTGACGAAATTATTGTTGTGTATGGACTGTAACAAGAGTTTGATGATGCACATGCAGGCGTACTGGAACCTTTAGCAATATCGACAGTAATTGTATCGGCATATGCTCCAATTGGAACAAACAAGAAAACAAATGCTATTGCGATAATTATTACAGATTTCATCTAATCGACTCTAATAACTCCATTATTTACTAGATATTCAATTCCCGAAATAAAATCAGTTTCAGAAATTGCATCTTCTGACCACCATTTTGCATTATTCTTAACCCATGATGGGATTTCATCAGATGATGATTCGGCATTACTATTTGATGACACTTTCAAAATACCCTCTTTAATTAAAAATTGAATTCCACTCACAAATGTACTATCATCGATTTCATCATTACCCCACCATCTTGCATTATTCTTAACCCATTCTGGAATTTGTTGGTCATTTGTTTCGGATTCTATTAGAACAAGTTCTCCACCCTCACAAGTGCCTACTTTGTAATCTTCACCTCCAAATGGAATTTCAAAAGTATGTGGGCTTTGATGTATTTCATCCACAGAGTAGAATCTGTCGTATTTTGTACCTGCTGTAGGATCGGAGAAATCAATATCATCTGTACCCCAAGACGTTGCAATAAGATCATAAGATAATTCATTGTCGATTGTAATCAACGAATATGACAATCTTGAAAAATCATCTGCTACTCTCTGTCGAAATTCAAAATCATATTTTTTATTTGGTGAACTGCGTTTATCTGCAACATCTACACTGAAATCAATAATGTCTTTACCATCATATGCCACAAGTAATACGCCCATTTGAGTAGACACTTCCCCGTTATTTCTCACAGTAACTAAAATTCTATCATCTTGAATTTCAAATGACTCCATGTCTAAATCATAAAAAATCTGAGTAATGTCTTCTCCCTGATATGTCTGAGACGAGTCATCATCATAATTGTTGACTGATAATTGATAACAGGAGGTTTGACGTTCTAACAAACTTCCAAAGTATGATTTTTCATTTGGTTTTAATGAACTGACGTTTAATGGAACAGAATTCTCTACGGTAGTACTTCCAAATTCTGATATTTTGATGACGATATTATCAATTTGTTGATCTGATATATTATGAACAGTTCCAATTACAAATGGATGGGTTTCTGTAAATGCTCTACCTTCATAGAAATAGTCTCGTGGAATTGTCAATCCCTTATGATATGTAATTTTGATACTTTCATCTACTTCCGAAACATAACCTTCAGTTGCAAATGCCATAGTGGG
>JACNFV010000042.1 GCA_014384445.1 Candidatus Nitrosopumilus sp.
AATTTTTTTGTTTGTGAGTCTATCAAATATGTCATCAACAAGTATCCTCCAATTGCTATACCGACAAAGAATAAGAAATTAGGCAAAAATTCAAAAATTCTTTCATTATATATTAGAAATTCCTCTGAAATGAAAAAGACTGTACCAAAAATTACAATACTGCTAATTAGATATTTTGATATTGTTTTTACTTCCAATTCCATTACTGCGCTTTTTTGTAAAAGCCTGTATCTGTAAATTGTAAAGGGAATTCTTACTGTCATGGATAAAATGGACCAGTAAATTATTAATTCTATAATAGAACTAGTTGTACTAAAAATAACTAAACCTATTATTAATAATATGATGTAAATGCTGTGTTGAATCATTTCTAATGTTGGCATGGCAAATAATCGGCTTTTTAAATAATCTTTAAATTTAGATTTTTTATCAATGTCGACTTCATCTTTTCCTAACAATGTTAATTCTATTACTCCTCCTAATGTAGTGAAAAATACTTGTAATGCTAAAAATACTAGTACTAAATATGCTTCTCCATATAATGGATTTAATGTGTATAGTGCTGGTTTTGCAAAAATAATAACTAGAGCAGTTAGTGGGATCGCAAAATAGAAAAATTGTGTAAAATTACTTTGAAGAAAACTATCTCCTTCACCCATTAGCATTTTTGGATATATTGCCCTCGCAATCAATCCTGAATGTGAAACAATTGTTGAAATTGCCATAGATGCAGTCCAGAATGCTAATCCCATAATTGATCCTGTAATTACAGTAAAAATTACAATATCAAATTTGTAAACCACTCCTGGAATTGCAAGATATAGAGGTAACCAAAATAATTTAATCCATTTTCTTACGTATTTAATTTTAAATCCAGATCTAATTTTCTCTCTTGCAAACCATCCTAATATTACATTGCTTACAAGTAATCCAACTAGAACTGATAGAATTAATCCAGATATTCCCCATTCTAAAAAATATACGAATACCAATGCCATAGGAATTTGGGTAATTCCTAATGCAATTATTCCATAACTAATTGTATGAGGTTTCCAGCTTTGATTAATAGCAGCAAGTGTTCCGTTAATGAATCTAGGTGGAATTAATACTAATGCTAAAAGTAAAATATTCAAATCTAATCCAGTTTCTTCTCCAATGAAAAATGCACTAATTATAAAAACTACAATTCCTACTGATGATAATAGTCCACTTGTGATAAGTGCTGTTTGTCCTGATTCAACCTTTCTTGCAATTTCTCTTGCTATCCAATATCCTATAATTGGCTCTATGACAACTGCATATACTAAAAATCCATTAATTAATCCCCATATTCCATATTCTTCTGGCGTTAATGTTCTAGTAACAATTAGATTGAAAATCATACTTACAAATACGGTCACAAGTGCCATTACAAATGCAATTAAACCTGTATAGGTAACTCTTATTCCAGACAAATTTTTACAATATTCTGATAATATAGATGACTTATGAACTTTAAATTATATTGTGAATACATTTTTATGATTTTAGAATTATGATAAAAATACTAGTTGCACATCATACTTTACCTGACATAACAACAGCAGGAACCATCTTCTTTGAAAATTTTCTACCTGTTATGCGAAAATATGGTGATGTAAATATGACTTGGTTAATTTATGGACCTGAAAAAATTACAATTCCTTCAAAGATAAATGATAATGTATCAATAATAGATATTCATGATTTTTCGAATGGTTTAGAAGTAATTAAAAAAATAAAACCTGATATTGTATTTTCTTCATTTAGTAATAATCCTATCAATCATGCATTAGCTATAGCCGCACAACATGAAAAAGTTCTTTTGATAGGAGAATATCATCCTGAGATTGGTACCATATCAAATCAAGGAAAAATGTTAATAGAATTTTCAAAAAGTTTTTTTTCAAATTCTATTTCTACTGATATTAAACCACAACAAAAAAAATTCATGAGAAGAGGGCGATTCTTCTACTACAAATTAAAATTTCTTCTAAAAACTCATAAATCCTGTCAATCGAATTTCTTGAAAACCATTAAAGAATTATTTGTATTTCTTTGGTCATTTTATTCGTATACAAAAAATCCAAACAGTGATATAAAATTTGGAAGCGATTTGTATGTAATTTCTGGAAAGAAAATTTATGAAGATGCCATAAAAAATGGTTATCCCTCAGAAAGTCTATTTTTGTGTGGTAATATTCGATATGATTCACTTTTCAAAAATCTTAAAAAATTTAAAGAAAAATCAATTTCAAAAAAACTTCAAATTTTAATGATTACTGCTCCTTTTTATGAACATGGATGGTGGTCAAAAAAACAACGTGATAATATTATTACATCTATAATTAAAAAAATTAATGAATGTTCTGATTATGCCCTTACCATTAAAATTCATCCATCTTCTGAGAATCTATCTGAATACAAGAAAATTACAAATAATGTTGATCCAGTAGTACCTATTTTTCAAAAAGGTGACATTTCTAAATTCTTAGAAAATCATGATCTTGTTATCTCATTTTTAACCTCTGATGCAGTTTTTTCTTCTCTATTTTCAGAAAAACCTGTTGTTTTTTTCAATGCAGGACAATACAAAAATGATCTATTAGTTCAGAGAGAACTTGTTTCTGAATGTAATTCAATTGAAACACTACCATCAATAATTGATAATGCTTATTCCAATCAAATTAATCAAATAAAAAAAATTAATTCATTTGTTGAAGACTATTTCTTTAAATCTGATGGTCAAGCATCTGAACGTCTAACAAAAAAATTATTTGAACTTTTAAAAAAACAAAATATTAAATAATTTTCTCTTCAATTAAGATTTTTTTTATTTCTTCTTTAGATAATATTTTTACTTTATCTGAAGAATATACATTTTTGAGTTGAGTTTTTTCAATGTCATTATAATTTATTTTATCTGCTAAAATATAATCTTGATCTGTTTCATGAGTATTTCTTATTTCATCAATGCTGATTAATGATTCATGATATTTCTCACCAATTCTTACAGGAATTACTTCTGTTCCATTTTTAGCATCTAATAGTTCCACAATAGCATCTTTCAAATCTCCTAGTTTGTATGCTTCAAGTTTTGGAACAAATACTTCCCCTCCAACTCCATTTTTTAATGCTCTGAAAATTGCTTCTAATGCTTGATTCATTGTTATGGTAAAACGTGTCATGTTTGGATCTGTAATTGTAATTTTTTTATTATTCTTAATTTGATTCATAAAAAGTGGTAATACTGATCCTCTACTTCCAAGAACATTTCCATATCTGATACAAACAAATTTTGTTTTATGTTCTCCTTTGTATCTATCCGCAGAAACAACTAATCTTTCCATTAAAAATTTAGTTGCACCATATGTGTTAAAAGGGGATACAGCTTTATCTGTTCCTATAGCTAACATTTTTTCTATATCATTATCTAAACATGATTCTATTAGATTCTGTGTACCTTCTACATTTGTTTTCACTGCTTCAAACGGATTGTACTCTGCAACTGGAACTTGCTTCAAAGCTGCTGCATGAATTACAATGTCAATATTTTCTAAAGCTCTGGAAAGTCTTGATTTGTCTCTAATATCTCCAATCAAAAACCTTAATCGTTCATCGTTCAAATTTGATTCCATTTCAGTTTGTTTTCCTTCGTCTCTACTGTAGATTCTAATAGTAGATGCATTAGTTGCGAGGATTTTTTTTGTTAATGCATATCCCAAAGAACCTGTGCCTCCAGTTATGAGTATTTTTTTATTTGTGAAAATTTCACTCATGGGAAGTCTCACAAATTTGATCGTATTAATGTTAACTCATTATTTGGAAAAATATGCATCTTTTAATAAAATTTAGACAGAGATATATTTTTGATTAATTTCTTTAGATTAATGCAAGATAATTTTTCTCTTAATGAACATCAAAGAAATATCTGGAAAGGAGAATTTGGTGATATGTATGTTGAAAGAAATAAAACTGTTGAACAGGTGAACACTATTTTTAATGAATTAATGGGAATTACGCTTGAAAATTTACTTTCCTTTTTCTTTAATGATCTGAATCGAAATTACAAAATACTTGAAGTTGGTTGTAATGTTGGATTAAATTTATCAATATTAAAAAAAATGGGCTTTGAAAATCTTTATGGTGTTGAAATTAATGAAAAAGCAATTAATATTGCAAAACAACAAAATCCTGATATTACATTTTTCCATTCAAGCATTGAAAAATTTGAAACCAACGAAAAATTTGATTTGGTATTTACTGCTGGTGTTTTAATACATGTAAATCCTGAATCTCTTTCCAGCATAATTCAAAAAATCTATACTCTAACTGATAAATTTATTTTTGGATATGAAAATTTTTCAGAAAATTTAACAAGGTTAGATTATCGTGAACATTCAAATATTTTATGGAAGCAAAATTTTCTTGAATTATATCGTAAGACATTTCCAAATTTAATTACTATTAAAGAAAAAATTTACCCTTACAAAAATGATAATTTAAAAGATATTGCATTTTTATTAAAAAAACCTGACTAGTTATTTTTACTAATTTTATCTAATTTTAAAGAATACAAATTTATCCAATCTCCATTTGAATCTTTTTCCCACATTGTACCTCTAAAAGATTCAACTGTTTTCCAAAATTCTTCAATTGAAATTTTAATATAATCACAAAATTTTTCTACATATTTTTCTGCACATTTTCCATCATATTTTTTAACTAATTCAATTGCTTCTTTTCTACTAATTCTTTTGTCTCGAAAATCATAACATACATGATCTAAACATTGACCAAAACCAAATTTGATATATTTTAGCATTTGATTTACTTGAACAAGATCTGAATCTAATTGTGCATATTGTACATATGTTCCAATTGAATTTGGATCAAAATTATCTGAACGCCATCGTAAACCATATTTTTTTGAAAATTCTGCATTACCTCTATTTGACCATTCTTTTAGATAATATTGTAACCAAATTCCTCTAATCCCTAAAGCTTCTAATTTTTTTCTATCATAATGATAAAAATACAAATCTTTGATGTCTATGCCATCAATTTTACAATACTCATCCCATCCTGAAGACATTGTGTTCATCTCATTTGCTTTTAATGCATTTGAATCTGTACCAAGACCTGTTAAACTTGTACCAAGAGTTAATCCTCCATTTTCACCTTGAATGATAAGAGGAATGTTGAATGCTTCTGCAATAATATATGCAGAAGACCATAGAGAATACTCTGTAATTTTTACAGGATTTAGATATTCAAAAAAATCGTGTTTAATCATTTTTTTCATTTTTTTAGGGTTTGGACGAATGGATATCATATCAAAACCTAAATTTTTTAAATTTTCAATATTGTATTTTCCAATCTCTGTTATTCCTTCAGGTTCACTATTTACTAATAAACATCGTAAACCTAAACGTTCTCTTGCAGTAATAGCTTGAAAAGTACTATCTTTTCCCCCACTAACTCCAATTACACAATCATAATTCCCATTCGAATTTTTTTTTGCCCAATTTGAAATTTCTAATAATTCTTTTTCTCTTTTCCCCCAATCTATTGTCTTTTTTTGATCTTCCCATAAACATGCTCCACATATCCCATCATCATTAAAATAAATTCCTGGCCTTGAATCTGGCTGAATACATCTATTGCAAATTTTCATTTATCCTCTGAATTATCTTTTTGTTCTATGCTTTAACCATTTATTTCACGCTGATATTTTAAATATGAAAATTCTTTTACATGCATAGAATTTATTTTTTCTATCTCAGGATGTTTCTTTAAAACTATCATAATATCTTTCATTAAAAAAATTTTATTTTTTTTGTATAACAAAGAATAGATCTTTTT
Source organism: Candidatus Nitrosopumilus sp. (assembly GCA_014384445.1). Taxonomy (GTDB): domain Archaea; phylum Thermoproteota; class Nitrososphaeria; order Nitrososphaerales; family Nitrosopumilaceae; genus Nitrosopumilus. The sequence continues at coordinate 5,884 of JACNFV010000042.1, forward strand.
CACAAATTTATAATCTTCTTCATAATCTATCGTCCATCGTAATGTTTTTTTTTCAGGTAATTCTAAACCCACACATTTGAATTCATTTTGATTTTCAATCATGTGTAATCCTATGAAATATTCATAAAAAGTAGAATTTTCTGATTTTGGAAGAAATTGTTCTAAAACACGTGTGGGAATTACTTCAACATCTAATCCAATTGGATATGTTCTCTTAATGGTATTTGTAATATAATCTGCATTTGGATTCTTTTCAAACAATTCTAATAATTCATCTATGATTTCAGGATCTACAAATGGACAATCTGCTGTAATTCTGACTATTGTATCTGCATTGTATTTTTTTGCAGCACCTAAATGACGAGAAACTAAATTTTCTTCAGATCCTCTAAAAACTTCTATTCCATTTTGTTTACAAAATTCTTCAATTTTATCATCTGTTGAATTTTCTGATGTTGAAACACAAATTAAATCAATTTTTTTAGAAAATTTCATTCTTTCATAAATATGCGCAATAATTGGTTTTTCTAAAACAGGAAGTAACACTTTACCAGGTAGTCGAGTAGATGACATTCTTGCCTGAATTACTCCTAAAATCATATTCAGATTATTGATTAGATCTTTAAATTTCTTTGATGAAAAATCAATGGTTTATTATTCAGACTTTACACATGAATTCATTGAAAAAAATCCAATGTGCAGTAATTGGTTGTGGACGAATAGGATGTTCTTTTGATGATGCAGCAAAAAATAGAACTATTATGACTCATGCAGGTTCATATTTTTATAATTCAAAAACAAATCTAGTTGCTTTATGTGATGTTGATAAATCAAAATTAAATAAATATGGAAAAAAATACTCTGTTTCTAAATTATTTGATGATCCAAATGAATTATTTAAAAACATAGATCTTGATTGTGTTTCAATCTGTACTCATGCTAATTCTCATCTTGAATTGGTTAAAATTGCAGCAAAAAATGGTATTAAAGCGATATTTCTAGAAAAACCAATTAGCAATTCACTTTCAAATTCTTTGCAAATAATTGAAATCTGTAAAAAAAATAAAATTAAATTATTAATTGATCATCAGAGACGATTTGATCCGTTTTTTATAAATTTGAAAAAATTTGTTAATAATGAAATTGGAAAAATCCAAACAATAAACATAATTTATGGTGGGGGGATTGTAAATACGGGCACTCACATAATTGATCTTTTAAGATATTTTTTTGGTGAAATTAGTTCTGTTAACGCATCATTAAGCCAAAACCCTTCATCTAATTCATTAGATCCAAATCTGGATGGAAAAATTATATTTAAAAATAAAATTCCCTGCTTTTTACAGGCTTTAGATATTAGTCATTATGGTTTTCTCGAAATGCAAATATTTGGTACAAAATCCGTATTGAAAATAAATTTAACAAATAATGATATTGAATATAGATTGGTTTCAAAAAAACCATCATTAGCCTACAAAACACTTGAAATTAAAAATCTAAATTTTAAAAAATCAAAGAAATCTGCTATTTTTCTAGGAGTTGAAAATTTAGTGACTTCCATCTCAAATAAATCGACACTCCTTTGTACTGGTCAAGATGGTTTAAAATCATTAGAAGGGGTAATTTCTTTGATAAAATCTGCAAAATCAGGACAATCCATTACTATACCGTTAAAAATAACTGATTATCAAATTAGTTCAAAGTGAATTTAATGGATGATTTAGCAATTTTAGGTGGAAAAAAAACTCGTGAAATACCTTTCCCAAAGCATCCTATGATCGGTGAAGAAGAAAAAAAACAAATTCTAGAAGTACTTGACAGTGGAAATCTTTCTACATTTGTTGCAGCTCCTGGAGAGAATTTCTTAGGTGGTAAAAAAATTCGTGAATTTGAAGATAAGTTTGCAACAAAATTTGGCACTAATTTTGCTGTTGCATTTAATTCAGCTAGCTCTGCATTACATGCTGCAGTTGTTGCAGTTGGTGTAAATCCTGGCGATGAAGTAATTGTACCTTCTTACACATTTACTTCTACAGCAACATCTGCATTAATGCACAATGCAATTCCTACTTTTTGCGATATTAAAGAAGATACTTACTGTTTGGATCCAATAAAACTTTCTTCAGTTTACAGTAATTTATCTAAAGCAATTATTCCTGTTCATCTTTTTGGTCATGCTTGTGATATGGATGAAATTATGGCATTTGCAAAAGAAAAAAATCTAAAAGTTATTGAGGATTGTGCACAATCACCAGGTGGAATTTACAAAGATGGTTATTTAGGAACGATTGGTGATTGTGGAGTATTTTCATTTCAAGAAACAAAAAACATGACTACTGGAGAAGGGGGCATGCTAATTACCAATGATGAAAATATTGCAACAATTGCTCGAATGGTAAGAAATCATGGTGAAATGATTGAGCCTACTCAAAAAAGCAGAAGTTATGTATCTGAATTCTTAGGCTGGGGATACAGGATGACTGAGCTTGAGGCAGCATTAGGAATTGCACAATTATCCAAATTAGACTATTTTAATTCTGAAAGAATTAAGCTCGCTGAGTATCTTTCGAGTGAAATTAATAAAATTGATGGATTAAAACATGTAAAATACGATTTTGTTAAACATGTTTACTATGTTTTTGCATTTTCTTTTAATGAGGAAAAAATAGGAGTTTCTAGAAACAAATTTTGTGAATCTCTAAATGCTGAAGGGATTCCTTGTGGAGCAGGCTATGTAAAACCATTATACATGAATCCATTATATCTTGAAAAAAGATCTTTTGCCTTCAAACATTATACAGGGAAATTTGAATATTACAAAGGCTTATGTCCTGTAACAGAAAAATTACATGAAGAAAAAGTGGTGACTATAGCCATTGTAAGACCTCCTGCAACGATTGATGATATGAATGATATTGTAATTGCTATCAAAAAGATCCTTGATAATAAAGAGAAATTACAAACATAATTTTTATAATTTATTTATCAAACCAAATTTTACTAAATCATAATATTTACCATCTTTGAAGAAACCTTCTTTACTGATTCCTTCTTCAGAAAACCCTAACTTTTTAAAAATTTTTAGACTGCCTACATTTTCTATATTTGCACCTCCGTAAAGGCGATGTAAATTTAATTCTGCAAATCCATAATCTCTAAGTAATGATACGCATTCTGTAGCCAGTCCTTTCCCCCAAAATTTTTTTTCACCAATAAAAAAGCGTATTTCACCATTTTTATTTATTCTATCAACATCATAAATTCCAGCCCATCCAACATGCAAATTTGTCTTTAAATCGATTATAACAAATTCAAAATCATGTTTACTTACGTGTTCCTTTCCAACCTCTTCTTTCATTTTTTGAATCGTTGGAGGGTAATATTGATAGAATAATAGATTAACAACATCAGGATCTGAAAGCCATTTAAAAATACGTTGAAAATCCATTTCTTCAAGATTTTTCAAAATCACTTTTTTGCCTTTCAAAATCTCTTCTTTCATATTACTTACCCTGAATCTAAAAATAAAGGCTTTTTCTTTTTTAATACTTTTAATATCTTAATCATGAATGTTTTTTTATGATCCTTGATGATCCTTCACATACATTTGTAATTGCTGAGGCTGGTTCAAATTGGAAATGTGGTATCTATAATGAAGATTTAGAGCAGGCAAAAAAATTAATTAAAATTGCATCTGAAGCAGGAGCAGATGCAGTAAAATTTCAGACATTTCGTTCATCAACAATTTATGCAAAAGATGCAGGAAAAAGTGAATATTTGTCGAAATTGGGAGTTAAAGATGACATTAACGAACTTTTTGATTATTTATCTATGCCTTATGAAATGATTCCAAAACTATCTGATTATTGTAAGGAATTGAATATTGAATTTATGTCATCAGCATTTTCTGTTGAGGATGCAAAAGTTATTGATCCATTTGTTAATGTGCATAAAGTAGCATCATTTGAATTAAATCATGTTAGATTGCTTGAATTTTTAGCAAAAACTAACAAGCCTATAATTTTATCTACAGGAGCATCCACTTTTTCTGAAATTGATTTTGCCGTAAATACACTCAAAAAATATGGTAATGAAAATTTCATTTTAATGCAATGTACTTCAAAATATCCCTGTCCGACTGAATTCTTAAATTTATCTGTAATTCCAAATTTACAATTAAGATATGATTGTACTATGGGTTTTTCTGATCATAGTGAAGATCCAGTAATTTCCCCATTATTAGCAATAGGTTATGGCGTAACTTTAATTGAAAAACATTTTACGTTGAACAAAAATTTACCAGGACCTGATCATAAGGTTTCATTATCTCCCGAAGAACTATCATTAATGATTAAGTCTATTCGTTTAGCTGATTTATCAAAAGGAAATGGACAAAAAACGATACTTCCTATTGAAAAAGAACTTCATGATTTTGCATGTAGATCTCTTCAAGCCATAAAACCAATTAAGAAAGGTGAAATTCTAATGGAAGGAATAAATTTTGAAGTATTAAGACCAGGTTCTAGGAAACGTGGTCTTGATGCAAAATTTCTTGATGATATAATTGGAAAAAAATCTACAGAAGATATCAACATTGGTGATGGAATTATAAATTATGAATAAATTAAGCGTATTTGTTCACTGAATTAATTATTCTTGAAATATCTGATTCACTCAAATTTGGATGAATTGGAATTGAAACTATTTCTGAACAAATTTTTTCTGTAATTGGAAGTTTTTGCTTAGAATTAAATAATTTCATTTTGTGAATTGGTAAATAATGAATTCCAGTTTCAATATTATTTTCATTCATTTTTTGCATAAATGAATCTCTTTTTGGAACTCTTATCCAATAAAGATGATATGATGAATCCTGATTTAAAGGCATTTTTCCAGATAATTTAATTTCTTCAAAATATCTTTTGGCAATATTTTTTCTTTTTTTATTTAATTTATCTAATTTTTTTAGTTGTTCAATGCCAATTGCAGCTGAAAATTCATTCATATAATAATTCCAACCTAACTCATTCACATCGTATTTTACTCCTTTTCTATTTGTAATGCCACACCATCTTCGTGATTTTAAAAGTTCTTCATATTTTTTTACATCTTTTTCATTTAATGTGATAGCTCCCCCCGTTGGCATTGCAAGATTTTTTACTGGATGAAAACTAAAACATACTGCAAATCCATGAGAACCTATTTTTTTATTTTTAAATGTTGAACCAACAGCATGTGCTGCATCTTCAATTAATTTTAGATTATTTTTTTTACATAATTTCACAAATTCATCTAATTTTGCAGGTAATCCTCCAAAATGTACTGGTAAAATTACTTTGGTATTTTTATTAATTGCTTTTGATACTTTCAATGGATCTAAACATAACGTAGTTGGATCTACATCGACAAATTTGGGAATCCCTCCATTGTAAATTATTGCATTTGCTGTAGAAACAAATGATAATGATGGAAGAATTACTTCTTTATTTTTTACATTTACAAGTGATAATGCTAAATGTAATGCAGCAGTACCACTATTTACAGAAATTGTTCTTTTTGCTTCTGTATATTTATTAAATTTCTTTTCAAATTCTAATACATTTCCACTTCCAGAACCTGATGCCCAAAATTTACTTTTTAGTGTTTTAATAACAGCTTGTTCTTCTTTAGCAGTAATAATTGGATCAAAAAGTTTTATTTTTTTCATTTATTTTTTATCAACTCATAAGTATATTGAATTATTTTAAAATTATTATTTTTAAAAAATTTAATTGATTTATGATTTTGAGGATTAATATTTGCTAGATATCTTTTTTCTGGATTTTTCTCCACAATCATTTCTAGTGATTTTTGACCTATTCCTTGTCCTCGAATATTTTTTTTAAGAAAAATCCCTATTTCATTAAATTTTGAAAGATATATTGAACCAACTTTTTCTTTTTCATTCATTATGATATACCATTTTTTGTATGGTTTTGACATTACAAATTTTTCATGATTTTTAAAAGTAGGCATTTTTTTATGAGAAATATTTATTTTTTCATTTCTTTCTTTTAAAAGATCATATAAGAATTTATGATCTTGTTTACTTACTGTTTTTAAAATTATGTTCAATTTACAAATTTATTTTTAATTTACTTAATACATATTGTTTTCCCATAAAGAGTTAAACATAGTAAATAAAAAATATTTTTAGAATATGAAGAAAAATGTTGTTTGTGGATTGGGAGAAATTGGAAACCCTATCTATCAGTTACTATCAAAAAATCACATTACCGTGGGATATGATTTAGATGAATCTTTAATGAATAAAATAAAATTTGATAAATACAAAAATCTTGAAACAGAATTCATTCATATTTGTATTCCGTTTTCAAAAAACTTTGTTAAATATTCAATTGATTTAATAAAAAAATTCTCGCCATGTGGAGTTGTTATTCATAGTACCATTAGTCCACATACTACTAAAAAACTTCAGACTAAAACCAAAATTCCAATAATATACAGTGCTACAAGAGGAGTTCATAGCAGAATGCTCAAAGATTTACAAAGATACACAAAATTCTTTTCTATTGAAAAAAGTGCTCCCAAAAAAACTTGGGCGATAACAAATTTTTCTGAATTGATGAAAAAATGTAATGTTAAAACAAAACAACTTTCATCTCCGGTTACTCTAGAATTAAGTAAAATTGTGGTTGACACATCATATTATGGTTGGTTAATTAATTATGCACAAATTAGCAATATAATCGCCAAGAAATATCGTGTAGATTATGATGAAATGTGGAGTTTTTCTGATGACATTCATAAATTTTTAGGTAATAGACCAAAACTTTTCCCTGGTTTTATTGGAGGTCATTGCGTGATTCCTAATTTAGAATTAATTGATGACAAGTCTCTTTGGGAAATAGACAAAATAAATAATTTTTACACTAAAAAAGTAAAAGATGCTCATTCTATAGCAAAAAAATACGTTAAAGGAAAACAATCCTACACTAAAACTTAGAATGAATTTGATTTTAATTTATTTTTAATAAAATCAATTGATTTAACGGGACTGGGATCGACATTCAGTAAAACAGCATTGTAAATTGTTGTATAGTCTAAAAGATATATCAAATTAATTATCTTGGACAATATGTTGCCTTGAATTGAATGAACTTCTTTAAAATCAATCTCATTCAATTTAAAATATTCTTTTAAAATCTGCCATCTTTCTTTAGTTTTAATATGATCATCTTGTCCTTCTATCAAAATTGGCATGACATTTGATTTTTTTTCCCATGCAACCATTCCATTATGGCTAGATTCTATGATGTCTTCTGTAATTACATGCATTTTTGAATTTTCTTGAAGTGATGTTTTAAATCGAATTGCAACTGACTCTAATCCTTCAGGATAATAAATTAATGGAATTCCTGAAATCGCATTTGCTAATTCCAATGCAGGATTGTCTATAGTGAGATTATTTGATCCAATTTTTTCCTGTAATTTTTTCAATTCCATTATTGATTCATTTACGTCGTCTAAAGCCACTGGAATAATGGGATTTAATATTTTTAGCATTGAATATAAAAAACTTGTAAAAGAAGCTCTTGGTGAATGAATGGAAGGAATTTCCCTATATTCTATTTTATTTTCCTTACAATACTCTTGCATTTTCCCTCCTGAAGAACAGGCCAAAATTTTACAATTTAGTTTTTTTGCGGCATCTAAAATGCTTAATGTTTCATCTGTATTACCTGAAATACTAGTAGTGATTACTAGAGTATTTTTATCGACAGTTTTAGGTAAAACATAACCCTTTATGACTGAAACATGAATATTTGTTTTAGATAAAATTGCAGAAAAAATGGATCCTATTGCACCTGAACCTCCCATTCCTGCAAATACAATATGATTGATATCTGTATAATTACATTCTTTTACATCTGAATAAAATGATTCTTTTGCAATTTCTGGCCATTTATCATAAACAGCATACATTTTTTCAGAATCTATTTTTTCTAAAGATAATAAATCTATCAAGTATTTCATTATGAAATAAATTAGAATATAACATTTGGGAAACAATAAAATTAATTTATTTTAAATATGGTCTATAACGTTGTTAAAAATATGCAAAATAATGACATAAAGATTAACAATACTTTACGAACAGTTGAATGGAAAAATAACAAAGTGATAATGATTGAGCAGACCAAATTACCAAATGAACTAATATTTGTAGAATATGATGATTTTAACCAAGTTGCAAATGCCATCAAAACTTTGATAGTTAGAGGTGCTCCTGCAATTGGAGTATCTGGAGCCTTTGGATTGGGATTAGCTGCTTTACAAAGCAAGGCTACAACAAAAGAAGAATTACTATCTGATTTAGAAAATGCAAGAAAAATTCTCTTTGCAACTAGACCCACTGCAGTAAACTTAGGGTGGGGATTGGAAAAAATTATGAATGTTGCAAAAACTGGAGAAACAGCAGAACAAATTAGAGAACTAGTGATTTCTACTGCCAAAAAAATGGCAGAAGAAGATATTGAGATAAACAAATCTATGGGAAAGAATGGCTCAGTTCTTTTTGATGATAATGACACTATTATGACTCATTGCAATGCAGGTGCACTAGCTACTGTTGCATATGGAACTGCATTGGGTGTAATTAGAGCTACCAGAGAGAGTGGAAAAAATGTTAAAGTCATAGCAACTGAAACAAGACCAATTCAACAAGGTTCAAGATTAACTGCATTTGAGTTAA
>JACNFV010000019.1 GCA_014384445.1 Candidatus Nitrosopumilus sp.
TTGGAATTGCAAAACAAATGGGTGCTACAGAAGTACACATTGTTGGAGGATTTCATCCAAAACTTCCTTTGGAATATTACGAAGATATGATGAGAACCATTAAAAAAAGTCATCCTGAATTAAATATCAAAGCATTAACCGCAGCTGAAATTCACTTTTTATCCAAACTTACAAAAAATTCTACTAAAGAGATCTTATCTCGTTTAAAAGAAGCTGGTTTGGATTCAATGCCAGGCGGAGGGGCGGAATTATTTCATCCTGATGTTCGTGGAAAAATTATACGAGGCAAGTGTACTGGTCAGCAATGGCTTGATGTTATTGAGGAGGCCCACAATATGGACATTAAAAGCAATGTTACTATGCTATACGGCCATATTGAAAAACCTGAACATATCGTTGATCATTTAATAAAAATTCGTGAACTACAAAAAAAGACAAATGGATTTGTAACTTTAATTCCTTTAAAATTCAGTTTAGATAACACTGAATTGGAGAAAGATCATTTGGTGAATAATGAGTGCTCTTCAGTTTATGATTTAAGAATAACTGCTTTGTCTAGATTGATGCTTGCGAATACTCTAAACAACATCTCTGTCTATTGGGTTGCATATGGTAAAAAATTAGCTCAAGTTGCATTATCTAATGGTGGAAGTGATTTAGTTGGAACTGCATTTGGTGAAGAAATTTATCGTGCAGCTGGAAAACCTACAGCTTCATCTGTTGAAGAATTAGCTACTATGGTAAAAGAAATTGGACGTGCACCTGCTCAAAGAAATACTCATTTTGGAATTTTAAGAAAATTTTAACCCATCTGTTTTTTAATCGCTTCCACTTTTTCCTCCATTCCTACTTGCTTGTCTTTTCTTGAATCAATTTTTATTATTATTTCTGTTCTGGTTATTCCTAAATTATGTACTGTTTCAATCATCTCTTTTGTTGCTTTGTTGATTGTATCCATGTCATCTGATTCCAAAACAGTTCCCATAGAATTAATTTCATATCTTAAACCTTCTATTTTTTTTATTGATTCGATTGCTTTTGCAATGTAAAAACTTACACTCGTAGTTCTTGTTGCCATTGGATATATGCTAATTTCTGCTTGAATCATTGTATTTTTTATAATAATTTAAGATTAAAATGTTTTAATCATTCCACTTTTTTTTCTACTTGCTTTGTTGGCTTGCCTTTCTTTTTTCTTGCGCCAAAACTAATCAATACTAGTAAAAATCCTAGTCCAAACAAAATACCTGCTAATGTATTGTAATCTTCGTTTTCCTGTTCTGCTATCAGTAAATCAATTACTTCCTCTTCTGTCATGCCTGCTTGACCTACCGGCACTGCATCATTGATGCTTATTGTGAGTACTAGTCCTACAATTATCATTAGCATTCCTCCCACTAACATTTTTTTATTTACCAGTACCATTGTTGAAATTAATTAAATTTCATCACATATTAGGGAATTTATTTTTGTTATTTTCTAATTATTTTTCAATTAAAATTTGCGTGAGTTTGTAAATAGTGAATCTAATAAAAGTTACAAATTTCCGAGTGTTTTTCTCAAAACAATTTGTTTATGTTATCTGTGATTTTGGAAGCATTCTCTGCAGTATACAGGTCTGTCTTCCTTTGGTCTAAATGGTACTTGACAATCGTTTCCACAGTCCCCGCATTTTGCGTCAAACATTTCTCGTGGTCTATCGTCTCTGTTACCAAATCTAGAACCTCTATCATTTGATCTTCCACCAAATCTTCCACCTTCTCGTGGTTCTGGTTTATGTTTTTGGAAGCATTCTCTGCAGTATACAGGTCTGTCTTGTTTTGGTTGGAATGGTACTTGACAATCCGTTCCACAGTCCCCGCATTTTGCATCAAACATTTCTCTATCTTCTCTATTGTATGACATATTTTCTAAATTTCATCAATTCATGTTGTAATTAAACTATTGTAAAATTTTGTCATTTTTTTTAATAATTTTGATATTATTTGTGATGTTTTTGTTATATTCACTCTTTATTTCATCACATTGTCATTTCAGGCATTGACATTCCTCCATGACCTGAATCGATTGTTTGTTTTGGATTTAGACTTGTATCGTGATGACACGGTTTGTTACATACTGGACAAAATTTTCTATCCAATACAATACACTGACAAATGTGATTTTTTACATATGCTTGAGCAGCTTGATTCCATTCTCCTGTACCGTTACAGTACACACAAACATTTGTTGAACTTGAGCCTACGCCCTTGCAAAAATCACACACATCTTCTGTCATGTCTACTCTGTTATTTCTTCTTGAACTAATATATTTGAAGATGCCCTGGAGTTTATTTTTTTAGATTCTTTTTATTAATACTAAAAAGGCTTCATCTTTTCGGCGGTATCTTTCATCACATTTGAGGAAATCAGATAGAACCCGTTGATATAATCATCAGCAATTACCTGCGTTTTTTAAAGTAAATATCTTTATTCAAATTTCATATACTGGATAGTTTTTTTAGTTATGTGGAAGAAATTAATTTGGAATCTGATAATGACTTAATTTTAAATGATTTTGTTAATGATTGGATTTTAGAACCCATTGTTGATTCTAAAGATAGGCAAAATATTGTTTTTAGATTAACTACAAAGGGTAAAGACTATTTTAAAATCCTAAACAAAAATCCTGGATATCCGTTTAAAAATAATCCTACATTAAAGATCATGGTTAAAAATGGAATTGCAACACCTATAATAAAAAAAGAAGGCGAAGTTGGTTACAATTTAACGTCAATTGGTGAACAGCACCATATTTTTTTAAAGACATGGAAAGAAAAAAATGAAAAATAATAACTTTTAATATATTTTAAAAATTAAACTGAATCTTCTGGTGGTCTTT
>JACNFV010000100.1 GCA_014384445.1 Candidatus Nitrosopumilus sp.
AAAATCCAGCAGTTTTGTTGACGTACTGTAAAATTTAGTAATTGCGCCACGAGATTCTTCAATTCTTGCAATTTCAATTAAGCCAGAAACCTTCAAGATTTCTAAATGATGTCTAATAGTGGTTAGTGCTTTTTTGTAACCATGCTTCTTCAGAGCTGTACAAATTTGATCAGCAGATAATGATTGATGGTATAAAATTTCAACAATTTTTGCACGTGCAGGGTCTTCAATTGCACGAGCATGTTCAATACTTGTAGTAACGGTACGATTTACTTTAATTTCCTTTTCTAATAATGTAGACATACTAAGATTACATTTTATTCTGATCTAAAAGATCCTCGTATCATATTTTTTTGTCCATTTGCATCAATTTTTGTTTACTTTAACAAACATGATACCGCTATTAAAAATATACAATAGCCTACAATGAAAGTAGTAGTGCATTTAATATTATTAGTAGCATTACAGTAATTATGAAGTAAGTACAAAGTATATCATACACACATCAAAAGTATAGTAGCGGTTCCAAAAATATCAAAAAATAAAATTTCTAAAACAATGTTGGCAAATTTATCATAAACAGGTTAATTTTTGAAGATATGAAAAGTATCATTCGAGTTGAAAGTTAACTAACAGTCAACATTACGTATAGAATTTAGATTAAAGAGTTGCCAGTTAATTTCTCATATGCAATGACATATCGTTTAGTAATTGTTTCGATGATGTCAGACGGGATTTGGGGTGCAGTTGGCTCTTTACCCTCATTTCGCTCATCTTCAAATTGTTTTTGATAGCCATTAGCAGTTAGCCAATCACGTAAAATTTGTTTGTCGTATGATTCTTGAATTTTTCCAACCTCAAAGGTGTCTTTTGGCCATAACCTGTATTCATCAGGACCAATTGAATCCCCCAAGATAATCTCACCATTAATCATTCCAAATTCTAATTTTAAATCAGCCAAAATAAAACCAACATCATCTGCGATTTGGGCCATTGTGTTGTAGATGTTAACGGATGTTGTTTTCAGATATTCAAATTGTTCCTCGGTAACTAGATTCATCTCCAATGCTTTTTGCTTGTTCACCGGAATATCATGTTCGGACTTTGTTGTAGGATCAAAGATAGGGGCAGGTAATTTTGCAGCCATTGTCGTATCAGTGTGTGTGGGAAGAGACACCTCACCGTTTTTCCATCTGCCAATCAAACTGCCATAAAAATAACCTCTCACTACACATTCCATAGGAATCATTTTCATTTTTTTAACAATAATTTCAGTATCAGATTTTTTCTGGATAAAATGATTTGGCACATCTAATTTTTCAAACCAAAATTTGGCAAAATTACATAGCACCTTTCCCTTTTGTGGAATGTCTTGATGGAATTTTACATCATATGCAGATACCCTATCAGAGAATTTGAATAAAATAGTGTCATCATCTACATCGTATAGATCCTTTACTTTTCCACTAGTTAGAAACTTCAAGTGATCACGATATCATTTTAATTGAATTTAACTGCTAGGAAGCACGTTATTATTCAAAATAAATACAAAAGTCTAAACCTAATTGAGATGTTAGCTGCTTATTTTTGCTTAATTGAGATGTTATCTGCTTATTTTTGCTTGTTAAGTGCTTATTAAGCAAAATTGTGATACGTGCCTGAGTAAATTAAGTGCTTAATTTTGCTTATCATGTGCTTATTAGCTGCTTAATTTTGCTTAATTTTGCTTAATTTTGCTTATTAGCTGCTTAATTTTTGCTTAATTTCAAATAGGTCATACGTTTTTGCCATCCGTTTTTTAGTTTTTTGCAGGATGTTTTATTTTTTTACAGAAAGAACGCAGTATTTTGATGAGAATGTTTGCAACTAGAATTATTTTACATCTACGCCATTCCAAAAAGCAACCATTCCTTTAATTTTGGATGCTGCATCGTTTGGTGTTGCATAATACCATGCACAATCTTTGTTGGTTTTACCATCGACAGTTACAGAATAATAATTGGCTTTTCCTTTCCAACCGCATACGGTAGTCAGTTCAGCCTTTACAAAGTATTCTGATTTTATTGAATCAAACGGAAAATAGTGATTTCCGTCAACAACTTCAGTGTTGTCACTTTCAGCAATTACTACTCCATTCCACATAGCTTTCATATCATTCTGTTAATTCAAACCATATTTAATGAAATCTTAAACTAGATTTTTGCTTTTACTTGTTCACGTTTACTAAAATCGGGCTTTATTCCAAGGGAATCATAGTTTCCTGATGAGCATGTAAAGCACATGGAATCCTTTGGCATTCCAACTGCATCAGCTAGATTCTCAGCATCATTGTATCCCAAAAAGTCAACACCGATACTTTTTCTGACCATTTCAGTTATTTCCTCAGTAGTCATCTCTTTCCCATCAGTGAATGTTGCAAGCTCCTCTTGAGATGGGAAATCAATTCCGGCATAACAAGGATAGTTGATTTGTGGGTATGTTATCAACATGCTAATTTTTTTGGCCCCTGATCTTCGAAGTGCCTTGATTATAGCTTTGGAACTAGTACCCCTAACCAAACTATCATCAATCACCACAACGTGCTTGTCTCGAATTATTTCACTAATCGGAATTATCCAGCGATTGATTTCAACCCTGTCGCTTTGATGGGGTTCAATAAAACTTCTCAAAGGACCTTTCTTGCTGTACCTGTCTTTTAGCAGTCCCTCGTCAAATGAAACGCCTAGCTCTTGCGCATAACCTAGTGCTGCAGGTCTTGCAGAATCAGGAACTGGGATTACCAAATCAGCATCAAAAATAGGAAACTTCTTTGCCATAAATCTGCCAATATTTTTTCTTGAAAGATAGATGTTATGGCCCTCCATGTTGCTTGAGGGATGTGCAAAGTAAGTAAACTCAAAAGAACAATGTGCACGGGAAGTGTCGTGTGAAAATATTTCAGATTCCATACCTGTTTTACTTAACTTGATTAATTCACCTGGAACTACATCTCTTTGAAGAGTGGCACCGACTGCAGTCACAGCAGCAGACTCAGAAGTTACAATGTAAGTGTCGTCAGATTCTTTGTGTCCTAAAACCATTGGACGAAATCCTTTAGGATCTCTTGCAGCGTACACAGAATTGTCATCAGAGATAAAAGTAAAACAATACGAACCAACCATTTCATTTTTTAAAATTGAAAGGGCCTTTCCCATGTCACCGTTTTCAGAAATTAAGGATACCAATCTTTGAGCAGCAACCAATGTGTCACTTGCACTTTGAGGGGTAAAAGAACATCCTCCAACCAGGTTAGACAATTCCTGAGCATTGGCAATTGTTCCATTGTGTGCAATACAGAGATCTTTTACCTTTAGGGGTTGTGCGTTTTCCAACGTACTGGTTCCCATAGTAGAGTATCGAACATGTCCAATGACACAAGGAGAGGCGTATTCTTGTGCAATTTTTTTAAATTCAGATGATGAGTGTGAAACTAATCCTATTTTCTTAAACGGGGTTTTGTTTGGTACTGCAAACCCCCAAGCTTCTTGGCCTCGGTGCTGTAAGGCACGCAATGCATCAAAAACCATTGGGACGACATTCTTTCCAGAAAGACTGTAAATTCCCACAACACCGCAATTTTCTTTTACTTTAGGCATGCATTACCATCTCCTTTAACGAATTTAACCAAGTTTTTTGTGCCTTATCAACGCTTAGATCAATTACGGGTTTAGAATCAGTAGTGAATTGTATGGACTCGCCGCCAAACTCACCAATAGTTTTGAATGAAACATTGTGTTTTTTTAGTAATTCTTCCAAATTTTGAATATTTTTCTTTTCAAAAGTTACTAGGTATCGAGAATGACTTTCAGAAAATAAAATTTCATCAGATGCCAAATTATCGCCAGGAACGTCATCCAGAGGTACAGTGCAGCCAACCAGGTTAGTCATGCAAAGTTCAGAAACTGCAACTGCCAGTCCGCCTTTTGAGCAATCATGTGCAGATTTGATTAATTCGTTTTCAACAAGTTCCAATACAGCATTCATGTTTTTCTTTGATTCTGAAAAATCAACAGCAGGACATTTGCCTCCGATGAATTTATGAATATATTCAGAATATTCAGAACCGCCCAACTCGTCCTTAGTATTTCCAATCATAATTAAACAGTCGCCGGAATTGATTTTTTGAATTCTCAAAGGTTTCTTATCAATTAATCCAATTACTCCAATTACAGGTGTTGGTTTGATGGAGCCTTTTGGAGTTTCATTATACAAACTAACTTTACCGCCGATACACGGGATTTCAAAGTCTTTGGCAAAATCTGTTAGACCCTTCAAAGATTCTAAAAAGGTCCAAAAAATTTCAGGATCTTTTGGATTTCCAAATTGAAGATGATCAAGCATACCGATGGGTTTTGCTCCGGTACATACAACGTTTCTACACGCCTCCTCAAAGCAACCAATTGCACCTTCACGCGGATTGATGTAGCATTGTTTAGGATTTCCATCAATCTTAATTGAAAGAAATTTTCCATTATCCAGTCTTAAAACGGATGCATCATAGCCTGGCTTGACTACAGTTCTAATTCCAACCTCATGATCATATTGACCATAAACCCAAATTTTGCTTGCAATGTTAGGAGATGCAAGTAGTTTCAACATGATTTCAGAATAGTCAGATAAAACGGGGAATGATTTTTTCTCTTCGATGTTTTCTAAATATTTTGGTTTCTTGGAAGGCAAATCAAGCAAAGTTGCATTTGCAACAATATCCGTAGAAATATTTGCAATTGTTTTTCCGTCTTTCTTGACGTGCATTTTACTATCAAATGTAACATGTCCGATTACAGAGCATTCGATTCTGAATTTATTGCAAATATCTTGAAACTTTACTAGTTTTACACTGTCTGTGATAATCAGCATTCGTTCTTGAGATTCAGATACCATGATTTCATCAGAATGCATGTCAGATTCACGTGTGTGAACGTTATCAACATCCATTTCAATCCCAATATCCAACGCATCAGCAGTTTCAGATACTGCACAAGACAGACCACCGCCGCCAAGATCTTTCATAGCGTGAATTAATTTTTCATTTCTAGCTTCTAAAATTGCTTCAATGATTAATTTTTCAATAAAAGGATCAGGGATTTGAACTGCAGAACGATTCTCAGACTCTAATGAATCAGATGCAAATTGAGAACCGCCAATTCCATCCCTACCAGTAGCGCCACCCATCAATACTACCAAGTCACCTTTTTTTGCGTGATTTTTAATTAAATTTTCTTTTTTACCAAACCCAATTGCAGCAACATCAACCATTGCATAGTTTGCATAGCATTCATCAAATTCAACTTCGCCACCAATAGTTGGAATACCTAAACAATTACCATAATCAGCAACGCCCTTAACAGCATTTTTGAAAAGCCATTTTGCATGTTGATCTTTTTCAATATCGCCAAAACGTAATCCGTCTAAAAGTGCAATCGGGCGAGTTCCAGCAGATAAAATATCTCTAATGACACCACCGACTCCAGTTGCAGCTCCACCATATGGCTCAACAGCAGAAGGATGATTATGACTTTCGATGTGGGCAGTTACGACATAACCGTCACCAACATCTAGAACCCCAGAATCATATCCTTTTTCATTAATGACTAAAGGTCCATCCATGGGCAATATCTTAAGATGTTTTTTGGATGATTTGTAAGAACAATGTTCAGACCACTCCGCAGCTACAATTTGTAATTCAGTTGAAGTTGGATCTCTGCCAATTTTTAATTTTAATTCCTCTAATTCATGTGGCTCTAGACTCAATTGTTAGCACCTATTTTTTGTAACAATGATTCAAAAATTAATGATGAGGGCTTGTTGTCATGAGGATTTATCTCAGGTTCGGCAGCTCTTTCAGGATGAGGCATCATGCCAACCACATTTCCATCTTCGTTACAAACACCAGCAATTTGGTTTGAAGAGCCATTTACAACTTGATCATATTTGAAAACAATTTGATTTTTTCTCTCAAGTTGTTTTAAAGTTTCATCATCAACAAAATAACGTCCATCTCCGTTTGCGATAGGTATTGGGATTTTTTCATTTAATTCAAATTTATTTGTAAACGGAGTTTTGTTATTTTCAACTGTAAGATTAGTCCATTCACACATAAAATTAAGAGAGTCATTTTTTAGCAAAACACCTGGAAGCAAACCTGATTCTACAAGAATTTGAAATCCGTTACATACACCCAGAATAGGAATTCCTTTTTCAGCTATTTTTTTAACATCTTGAATAATTGGGCTATGTGCAGCTATTACTCCGGCTCTAAGTCTATCACCATAAGAGAAACCTCCAGGCAAAACTACAGCGTCAAGGTTTTCTGGAAGAGGTTTATCATGCCAACAGTATTGTGGAGTCATGTGGAATACATCGGATAATACATGAAACATATCGCGATCACAGTTACTTCCTGGAAAAACTACAACTCCAACATTCACAATTGTTTTTAGATTCAGAGTTATTTAATTTGAGCCCACAGTCAGACACGGATTTTATTAGAATTATCAGTCAGGTTAAGCATCAAATGCATCTATTGTAACTACACTGACCATTGGATTGTA
The DNA here is from genome assembly GCA_014384445.1 of Candidatus Nitrosopumilus sp. Lineage (GTDB taxonomy): Archaea > Thermoproteota > Nitrososphaeria > Nitrososphaerales > Nitrosopumilaceae > Nitrosopumilus. The sequence continues at coordinate 6,594 of JACNFV010000100.1, forward strand.
AATCCGTAACTCATCGCATATTTCTTGAACCTTAGATTGTGCAGATTCTTTAGTATTTTCAGTAATTGTAAATTTTAACATTTTTGCAGTGTTAATTTTAGATACGTTTTGATGAGTTCCCTTTAAGACTAAATCATTTAAAATGGTTTTACCTTCAGGATCACTAATTCCCGGCTTGTTTTCAATTGTAACATGAACGCGGTAATTACCCATAGTAAATAATTAATCAAAACAGCGATTAATCTATCTTCCGAATAATTTTATAAATTATTATAACAATCCGCTTTGTTTCAAAAAGTCTTTTAATTTTTCCTTAGTGTTTACAGCATCAAGTTTGTCATCTTGATCAATTGGAAAAAGACCCTCGCCATTTAGTATTAAATTATGAGGGCCGAGATCTTTAGCGTTATCAATTTTTAAATTATTAATTAAATTAAGTACTTCGTCATTAGTAGGGTATACACCGTTATTTTCTAAAAAAGTTCTTAAATCAATTCCTTGAATCCATGTTCTTTTTTCATCTCTTAAACCATAATCAACATCAATGGTATCAAAATTAGACTTTACACTGATATGATTACCAGGTCCAAACTCTTCATCATACTTGCTGGCACCTCGCCAGCCACGATCAATGGTCTTTGATTGTGTATTCTTTAGTAACCAGAGGTTTCGTTCTAGTTTTTGATTAAGGAGATTGCCAAGTCCAGATTCATTTTTGTTTAGTAAAACAGGTTCAAAGGAATCAAGTTTTAATTTTTCTTTTTCAAGTCTTTGGGAATTTTTGGTAGAGTCATCTTCCAAAGGATTCGGGTGTTCCATAAAACAAAAAGAACTCATAGAAACCAAAGTGTCAAGAACATCCTGGAAAGGCTCGTCAAAATGATGAATGATGTTCAAGGCCAAGACAATGTCAAAATGCTGCACCTCTTTGAGATTTTTTAAATTTTTTAAATTCATTTGTTTGTCCAAAAGGAGCACCTTGCGATTATTATTTTTGATACATAATTCCAACAATTTTCGTTCAGGGTTACTCTCTACTGCAATAAAAACTCCAGAAAAATCCTCTGCCAATCTAAATGTAAAATAGCCTTCAGCTGCACCCAAATCTAAAACAGAAATAGGCCGATTAAATTGCTTACAAAATTTAAATATTTCATCATATCTTTTTTCAGAATTTCGATATCCCGTTGAAATTGTTTTTCCTTTTATTCTAATGTCGTTGTAAGTATCAATGGAAGCGATGTGAAGTTCAGGAGTTTTTTGATGTTTCACTAATTCTTTAAACTCATTTGAATTTCTAAGAATTATCGTTAGATCATCTAATTCCATTCGATGAGTTTCCAATTCGGCAAAATAGTAATCTAAATCATCCAAATCAGGCTCCCTGTCCAGTAACTTCAGATATTGTGCACGAATAGATTTCCGTATATCCATTCTGTAGTATTTGATTACACCAGTAATTTAGATTTCTAGAGTGCAAATTTAGGGTTAGATAGTTATACCAGAATAATTGGACTCAATGTAACGTGGTTAGAAAAGAAAGAATGAGATACTGGAAAATTAGTGCAGAAGATACAGATACTTTCGATTATGATGAATCCAAGTTACTAAATTGGGAAATTAAATGCATTAGAGAGCCAGAAGTTGATGCTCATTTTATCGGAGTTTTCATGTATAGAAATGGAACAGCATATGATTATGAATCAGTAAAAGGAATATGTTATTTTCACAATAACATAGACAGAAAGGAACTTCCAGAAATTACTAAATTCCTTCAAAGTAAATTTGAAGGTAAAGAAATGGAAAAAGGAGATAGAATAATTTTGAAGGACTCAAAAGAAATTTTTTCCAGTAAGGACATAGGAAAATTAGCAAAAGAAATGGAAGTGAAATTTAACACCAAAGCAATCATATCTTTAGAATTTGAAGATATTAGCGCAGAACAACTAAAAGAAGCAGGCATGCCAGAATCCAAATTATTGCCAATTCCAAAATAGAAATTATTTTCAAAAATATACATTTTCATATATCGTATGATAAATTGATACCAGATGGCAGATTTAGAAAGCATCAATAAACATCTTGAAGAATTAAGAAAAAGATTACTTCGAATTGTTTTGGTAATCGGGGTAATTACAATGGTTCTTCTAACTTGTCATGCAGTGCCAGTAGAAATATCAGGAATAACATTGTACTATCCGATATTAGAACCACAAAACAATATCGCAGCTCAAATTACAAACCACATGAAAGAAAACCTAGTACCAGAAGGAGTCCAACTAATTCAAACAGCTCCAGGGCAAGCTTTTTTCGCTCAAATGTACGTTTCAGCTCTTGTAGGAATGGTAGTAGGAATGCCAGTTATCATCAGGGAACTTGTGGGATTTATCAAACCAGCATTAAAGGAAAATGAAATCAATGTCAGTAGAAATATTTCATTGCCAGCTTTAGGATTATTTGTTGCAGGTTGTATATTTTCATACAATTTTGTAATTCCATTTATTTTAGAATTTTTGTACAAGTATGGAGAATCCGCAGGATTAGTTACATTTCTAAACGTAATGGAATTTGTAACTTTTGTATTACAATTTCTATTGGCATTTGGTTTCTCATTTCAGCTTCCACTAGTAATGTACGCAATATCAATGTCAGAAATGGTAGGCAATGATTTTTGGAGAAAAAATATCAGATACGCAATAGTAATAATAATAATTTTTGGTGCAGTTATCACTCCAGATGGAACAGGTGTAACAATGATGCTGGTTGCAGGGCCAATGATAGGATTGTACGTTGTAGGCATATTATTCATTGAGCGTAAACAACGTAAAAAGTTGAACACTTAAATCTGAAATCAGGAAAGTAGGGATATAATGCTTGGAAGTACCGAAATTATAGTTTTAGTTGTGGTTATTGGCGTACTAATTTTCGGTGCAAAAAAAATTCCTGAACTTGCCAAAACGTTTGGTAAAGCCAAAGGAGAATTTGAGAAAGGAAAAATTCAAGGAGATAAAGAACTAAAAGATTTCAAAGGCGAAATAGACAGCATTTCCAAAGATAAAGAAGTAAAATCAGATTAGTTTTCGCATATCTTGCCAAAATCATCCATAAGACTAGAATAATTTTTACTCAATTTTGAGCTGTCCAGTAATTTTGGAATCCTCATATTTCCAGTTAATTTTAGATTGGCATCAACTAAAATTTTAGTGCCTTCAGGAATTTCGATAAATTCTTGTCTAATGTAACTTCCTCTAGATTTACCTCCAATGACATACACTTCATGTAACACAGAGGGTGTAGCAACATGTTTTGCCATAAATAATAACTCCAAGTCACCCAATAGAAGATGCTCCTCAACCACAGCAATATTGTCTCTGACCGAACGAATACGAATTGAGGAATAGTATTGGGGAATTAGTATTGGATAATTCTCATAGTTTGAAAAAATCTTAAAAACGTCTTCTCTTTTTGCATGAATGATTTTTTCTAAAGAAAATTTAGCCAAAGGTGTTTTAGAAACTACCCCAACGAGGGTATAAATCGTGATCTATGTCAAACTGGTCTAAACATTTGCCAACGCCGTGATTTACAATGTCATCAATTGTTGTAGGTTTTGTATAAAATTCAGTAACAGGTGGCAAAATTACAACACCCAGTCTAGCTAGTTTCAACATATTTTCTAAATGAATTGCAGAAAGAGGTGTCTCTCTGGCCATCAGAATTAATTTTCTGCCTTCCTTAATTGTAACTCCAGCAGATCTTGCGACAAGAGTATCATCATATCCATTTGCAATTGCAGCTAAAGTTTTCATGCTACAAGGGGCAACAATCATCCCATTGATTCTATGAGTTCCGCTAGAAACACTTGCAGCCATATTTTTTGAATCGGATGTAGTATTTGCAAGAGATTTAACATATTCTGGAGAATGTTCAGTTTCCATGGAAATACATTTTTCCCCCCATTCAGACATTATCAAATGAGTTTCAACACCTAATTTTTTTAATGTCTCCAACATTCTAATTCCATAAATAACACCAGTACTCCCAGTAATTCCAATAATTAATTTCAAGTACTGATATGGAAAGTAGTATTTTGAATAGACTCTGTATAAGACATATTTTCAGTAAATTTACTAATCATTTTTCTTCCATTACCTCCTAGATGATTTAAAAACATTATCAGATAAATACTAAATCCTTTAGGAACGGACAAAATTATAGAAAAGGGAATCATTTTGATAAAATAAAAATATCTAGGCACAAAAAATAATTCAGTTTCCAGAATAATTTAACCAGTCAATTAGTAACGTTTCAACAAGATTTGGAATTATTTTGATTTTAAATTCATGGGTCCCATCAGAGATAAAAAAACAGTGCTGTTTTTCAAGGGAAGTAATAAAATCCTGATTAATTTTAATTACTAAAAATTTTAGTGTGTTATTGTATTCAAATTGAAAATCAACAAGAAAATAAGTTGAAGAAGAATGGTTAGTCATAACCATGTTTTTAGAAAGACTAATGAAATTATTTAGATCTACAGAGATATCTTGAATTATAATTTTATCATTAACTACTTTCCAGGTAGTAAGATAATTTTCTAAATCAGCAGACATACGATTAAGATGTATTTGTAAATCTTGTGAGCGAGTCATAACAAGTGTTCCACCATACTGTAAAATTTAAACTAAATTAAATCTAAAAAATTTTTCGCAGATTAAATCAATTTTTACGTTTAATTACAATTGCAACTGCGGCAATCCCCACAATTACAACTCCAATTAAGACATACAGTATTGGGAAATCATCACTAGATACGTTTGATGTGAATTTTGTAGCATCCTCAAGTTCCACCTCAGATATACGAATAATCTTATCGTTATTTCCATTTGCAGTAAGAAGATACAGAACGCCATCTGGGCCTATTTCTGCAGTTCTAATTCTTCCAAACTCACCTTCAAACATTTTTTCTTCACTGATTGAAGAACCGTCTTGAGCAATATCAAGAACCATGAGGTGTTGTCCTCTAAGGGCTCCAACCAAAAATTTTCCGTTCAGACTAGGAATTTTTTCTGAATCATAAAACACCATTCCGCTTGGAGCCCATGTTGTCTGACCGCTATGCAGAATTGGATTTACAAAAGTGTCATCAAATGAATCGCCCACTACTTTTGGCCACCCATAATTTTTGCCCTTTAAAATTAGATTAATTTCATCATGTCCAGTCCCCATTTCTCCTGACGGTCCATGTTCAGATGATACAAACATACCATCTTGAGACCATGCAATTCCTTGAGGATTACGATGGCCATAAGAAAACACAGAACTTGAATCAAAGGGATTATCCTCAGGAATCGTACCATCAGGATTAATTCTAAGGATTTTTCCCGCAAGTGAAGATAGATCTTGTGCCAATTCAGGGTTAATTGCATCCCCTGTTGTAATGTACAATTTTCCATCAGGACCAAACTTAATTCGGCCACCATCATGCCACGGAGCACCGGGAATATCATCAATGACAATCTGCTTATCTGTTAGTGTGTTATTATCAACTATGAAACTGAAAACCTTATTTTGAAAAAATTCAAGTTCTAAATTTGTCTGATAGACGTAAAGTTTTTTATTTTTTTCAAATTCTGGATGTAATGCAAGACCCAATGTCCCGCCCTCAATTGATCCGCTCTTTGGGAAAGTTTGTATTACTTTCACATCACCAGATTCTCCGATTTTCCATATCCGTCCATCTCTTTCTGTAAAGTAAATTTCTCCATCAGGTCCAAAAACAATTTCCCACGGATTGTTTAAACCGTCAACTAGAATATCCACATTCAAGTCTCCAAATGCAGGAATTATAATTGGAAATAAAGCAGCAAAGAAAATAATTAACAATAATCTCATAATTCAAAGATACTTTTTTTGCTTAAAATCCTATGCAATCAATTTTGATTTCCATTCCTACAGCAACATATTGAATAACCAGTTTGAACTTTCCAATTTGTTTTAAACAAGAAAAACATAGTCTGTTTCAAAAGTGAGTTTTTAGATGAAAATTACATATCTTCAGACATGTCTTGTTTAAGAGATTCTTTTTCAACGGATTCTTTTTCTAATTTTTTACGTTTAATCCATAAAGAAATACCACCTGCAATCATGGCAGTGAATAAAATTATGCCAGCCATTTGGAGTTCTATGGAATACAACATGCTAAGACTTGGAATGTAATGAAAAAAAAGTCTTGCGATTTATTACGATCCATTAAATCAGGATTTTACATATATTAGATGCCAGTATTTACGCATAATATGATCAAAAGTTCTGAAATCAAGAAGATAGTTAATGATTATTCAGACGTAAGAATAGGCGTGCTAGGCAGCCATTCGGCTTTAGAGGTGATGGATGGAGCAAAAGATGAAAATTTTCAAACTACTGTTTTTTGTCAAAAAGGACGGGAAGGGCCATACCAAAGATTTGGAAGAATTGCCGACGAAATAGTAATTTTAAACAAATTCAAAGACATGGCATCAGCCAAAAATCAAAAAATGCTAAGGGATACAAACACAATTGTAGTCCCACACAGATCCCTTACAGTCTATCTAGGATACAAAACAATCGAGGATTCGTTTAAAGTTCCAATATTTGGAAACAGAAAATTGTTTCAAGCCGAAGAGAGAACTGCAAAGAAAGGCCAGTATTACTTGCTAGAGAAAGCAAAAATCAAGTATCCAAAATTATTCAAAGATCCTAAAAGAATTAACAAACCGTGCATTGTAAAAGTCCAGGAAAAAAAGAGGCCGTTAGAGAGGGCATTTTTTACAGTTTCGTCATACAAGGATTATAAAGAAAAATCAGAAGCAAAAATAAAACAAGGATTGATTGCTAGAAAAGATTTAGAAAAAGCAAGCATAGAGGAATTGGCAATTGGAACATACATGAATTTTAATTTCTTTCACACACCAATATCAAAACAAGTAGACTTTATTGGAATCGAAAGAAGGCTTCAAACAAATATTCACGATTACAACGCATTGCCTGCAAAGGAACAATTGGAAATGGATATTGATTTACAAAATATCGAGGTTGGACATACACCTGCAAGCATCAGAGAGTCACTGCTTGAAAAAGTAATAAAAATGGGAGATAAATTTGTGGCCGCAGTAAAAAAAGAATACGCACCAGGAATAATTGGACCGTTCTCACTTCAAAGTGTAATTACAAAAGATTTGGAATTAATTGTGTACGATGTCTCATTAAGAGTCCCAGGCAATCCAATAGTTGCGACAACTAGCCCATATACAAAATATCAATACGGACAGACATTCGGGGTCGGAAGAAGAATCGCAATGGAAATTAAACGAGCTCAAGAAGAAGACAGACTAGATGAAATAGTCACATAGATTTTTAAAAAATAGACATGAAAAAATTAATTCTTTTCCCCCTAATTTTATTTCTAATAGGAATTCTCTTCCTTACAGGAATTATACTGATCAACATGCTAACTGACGTAGTAGCTTCAACCAGTACAGAAGCTAAACAGGAAAAACAGAGAATCGATACGGAGACAATATCTTGTGATAATTTTGAATGTCTGCGAGAATTGGTAATAGATACAAAACAATTTTGTTCAGACTATCCATATTATGATGTGAATTTTTGCACGACATTTAACAATGAACTTAAGGAAATGAAACAAAATCTGGAGGAAATGAAACAAAATCTGTATGATTCTACACCAATGCCCTGAAGCAACTAGATGAACAAAATACAATTTAAGAAGAAGAAAAAGGCGTAAGCCCTCTAAACTGCAGAACATTAAGAGATTTCCTCTTGTGGTCAAGCGTCAAAC
>JACNFV010000018.1 GCA_014384445.1 Candidatus Nitrosopumilus sp.
CTCGACTATTGGGAATGACTGCAACGCTTCCAAGTGAACAAGAAAAGGCCACTGACATTTTAACACGATTAAAAATTTCAAGTGTTGCTGAGAGGACAGAAAACAGTCCTGATGTAAAACCTTACATCCAAGAAACTGAAACTGAATGGATTAATGTTGAACTACCTCCTGAGCTAAAATCTATTCAGAAATTTTTAAAATTATCTTTAGATGAGCGCTATGACACTCTTAGAAAAAATGGTCTTCCTCTAAATGATCAACAATCCCTTTCAGCATTACTTCGATTGAGGCCATTTGTACTGGCAAAAAGTAGAAAATCCGCAAAACCATTGTTTTCTGGAATTAGAATTCATTATGCTCTTAACATGCTTGAAGCTCATGGCATTACTCCGTTTTTACAATTTTGTAAGCGTGCACAGGCAAAAAAAGGAGTAGGCGTAAGAGATCTTTTTGAACTTGATCCTAATTTTACTAAAGCATTGTCTCTTGCAAAAGAAGCGCAATCCCACGGCATAGAGCACTCCAAAATCCCCAAACTCAAAGAAATTTTGGATTCTGTTCCTGGCAAGGCGTTAATCTTTACCAGTTATCGTGATTCTGTGGATATGATTTTTAACAAACTTACCGAACTTGGAATCCCTGCAGGTATTTTGATTGGAAAAGCTGGGGATTCTGGTTTAAAGCAAAAAAAACAGATAGAGGTTGTACAGAAATTTAGAGATGGCGAATTCAAAGTATTGGTTGCAACACGCGTTGGGGAGGAGGGATTGGATATTGCAGAAGTTAATCAGGTAATTTTCTATGACAATGTTCCAAGTTCAATTAGATTCATTCAACGAAGGGGAAGAACGGGTAGAAAGGACACCGGTAAATTAGTTGTATTAATTGCTAAAAATACAATTGATGAGACGTATTATTGGATTGGTAAAAGAAAAATTACTGCCGCCAAATCAATGGGATCAAAAATGACTAAGGTTCTTGAAAAAAACAAGACTGGAGAATCTCCAAAAACTGGCCTTGATGCTTTTATTTAGTTCTCGTATTTTTTAGACACAGTTTCTATGATCTCTTGTTTTTTTTGTATTATTTTATTTTTCATTCCTGATTCTAAATGATGAATGCTGCTTTTTTTTGCAATTAGTAAATTCTCTAACCTGATATCAAATTGATTTTCCAGAAAATTTTTTACGCCTTGAATTCCCCCCTCAATTTCTAAATTATCAAATGCATCTGTTGCTAGATTAGTAATTGATTTTTCTAAATATTCTAAAATATCATTTAGCATTTTTTCAGTTAGAATTGTCATTTTTATTGAAATTCTATTATCCTAATCTTTTGATAATGTGATATCCAAATTCTGTTTTAACAGGCTCAGACACCTCTCCAATTTCTAACTTAAAAGCAACATCTTCGAATTCTTTAACCATTTGTCCTTTCGTAAAATATCCTAAATCACCTTCTTTTTTTCCACTAGGACATGTGGATGTCTCTTTTGCAACTGCTCCAAATTTTTTACCTTTCTTAATTTCTTCTAGTAATTCTATTGCCTGACTTTGCTTCTCAACAAGAATGTGTGAGCATTTTACTTTATTAGACAACGTAATGTCTCCATTACCTTATCTTTTATTTGTTTTTCTTAACCGTATTTTAAAAAAAATAAAAATTATGGTGTAATCTTTTCTAACTTTTCATGGATTTTGTCATAGTATCCGTTTTGCTCCATTGCTGGAACATAGAATGTTGCAGAAATTACATCTCCAACTATTGCTTGGCAGTTTTCAACAACAACTGAATGTCCTAAAACTGATTCAGCAACGCAACCGTAATCCGTTGTGGCAATAACCTGCACTTGCTCCGTTACTGATGTTGGAAGTATGTTCCAAGGTGTGACTGTGAAAACCAGTATCACTGCGGTTGCAATTGCCACCATCACTATGAATTTTGATTGAGGTGTTTTCTTTTGTACTGTCTGTTGCATTTGTCTTCACATCATATGCGACAACATTTTATTTAAAATAGTGGTAACTAAATTTTCTAGTGCTAAACTTATTTTTAATTCTAAATCCTGTGGTGAAATATATTTCATATTTTATAATTTTTTTAAATTTTTGTATAGTGCCAATTCTTTAATCTACGCAGTTTACCTAAAATACTAATTTTTTAGAAAAACAACATGAATAAAATTATTATTTTATTTTTTCTTATGATTATTATTTCAAGCAGTCCTGCATACGGTCATAAATTAATTAGTCATGATGACTCTCATAGAGATTTTGGTTCAGCATTACAGATACCTGATCATAAAATTTCATGGGCAATTTATGATAATTTAGGTTCTGGTGAAACAAAATTTTACACATTTGATGCTAAGGCTGGTGATTCATTTTATGCAAGCATTGTGATACCTAGACTAGACGGTCTTGAAAATTATTCACCTTCTTTAGTTTTAATGAACGATGATTTGTTTACTGGGGAGGCATCATCACTAGATATCCAATCAAACATTCAAAAATTTCTCTATGAGGGCGACTATCCTGGAAATGAATTCTACGAACCCTTTGGACAAGTGACTTATTGGGAAAGACAAGAAGTAACAACAACAATTCCTGCTGACGGACAATATTTTATCCTGGTTTTGGATGAGAAAAACCAAAGCGGCAAATATGCTTTAGCAGTAGGTACAATTGAAGATTTTTCTGGTTCTGATTTTTTTAGTACTCTTCCAAAAGCTTGGTTTGACACAAAGTTATTTTTTAATGATTATGTTTCTTTTGTAATTGCAATTTCTATATTGGCTGGTATTCCTGCACTCTTGTTCGTGTTTATCTTAAGGAAAAAAATATTTAA
>JACNFV010000017.1 GCA_014384445.1 Candidatus Nitrosopumilus sp.
ACAAAATGTTGTTGGAATTATTGGTAAAAACAAAAGGAGTCAAGGTTGAAGAAATTCCATATACATTTACAGATAGGCAATTTGGTTCAAGCAAACTTGATTCATCTATAATTATCGATTATTGTAAATCAGTTTGGAAATTATACAAATATGGACGACAAGAAAGAAAAGAAGAAAAAAGAACCTCAGTTAGATTTCTTTCAAAAGCTGCACGATTTTTCACAGTTGGTGCATCTGGTTTAGGGGTAAACTATCTGACATCTATGCTATTTGCATTAAGTTCAGACATGTGGTATCTACATGCTACATTGATGGGAATAATATTTTCTATTACTAGTAATTTCATTCTAAACAAATATTGGACGTTTGAAGATAGAGATTTTTCTACAAAAAGAACTTTAATTCAATATACAAAGTTTACAGGGTTCAGTTCTATTGGTGCACTAGTTCAACTTGGAACGGTATACTATCTTGTAGATGAGTTGAGTGTTCTATATCCAATTGCATTAGTATTAGCAGTTGGAACTGCAGCATTTAGTAATTTTGTATTGAATAAGAGATGGACCTTTAAAGAAAAAGTTTGGAGTTAATCTATCGGCTATAATCATCTTCTAATCTTTTAATATCCAATTCGTCAAAATCTCCAAAAGATATCTCGAGGATTTTCATGTCTGTTATTGCTTCTAGTCTATGAACTGTAGTTTTTGAAATAAATAATTTGTCTCCAATCTTTATCTTTGTTTTATCTGGATTGATGGCGTATCCTTCTCCACTAAGGACATACCATTTTTCAGAACGATGTTCATGAAACTGTAAACTGGTTCTATTGCCTGCATTTATTGAAATTATCTTGACTGTAGTTTTCTCATTATCTGTTAATTTCTCAAAAAACCCCCATGGTTTGTTAATTCTTTTATCTAAATCGCTAATTTCCAACAAATATTATATTTCATTTAATGTTATATTTCATTTGAAATCCTAATCTAGTCATTTAATTCATGTATTTTGGATTAGAAATCAACTTAGTTCAAAGAAGATTAGCAAGAAAATATGGCTGTTTGATTCTGGATTTTATATCAAAAATCAATGATCATTTTAAAAGGATCAGTTCTAAAAAATGATATTGAGAAATTTATATTTTGTTCTTTTAGTTATTGGATTTAGTTTATTTTTTGGAGCAAATTCGGCTTTTGCAGATGAATATGATGATGCAGCAGCTAAATGTCCTACCTATGAATGTCAACAAGCAATCATGTATCAAAAAATGAATGCTGCCTTAGCTAGTGGTTATGATCCAATGCAAGAAAGTATGGAACAGTCCAATAAGGCGATTAGAGATGCTTATGCCTTGCTAAATCAAGGAAATGGAAGTCTGGATGCAGGGGAATATGAACAAGCAATAGAATATTTTGCGAGAGTTTTAGAGATAAGTACAGATCTAGAACAAAAAGCAGCAGCCCATGCTGGACTTGGATGGTCTTATTATGACCTCAAAGATTCTGAGCTTGCAGCATATCATCTGAGCCAAGCTAGGGAATTGAGTAACGAAGCAGCAACTAGTACAAGTGTCATGTACTCTCTGATTGATTCCTACATCACATTAGAAGAATGGGAAAATGCTTTGGATGCAATGACAGGATTTGAGGAGGATGAGGAGGTTAAACCATGGGTCTCAATAGTCAAAGAAAAAATTAGAACTGACAACGTCGTAGAAGAAACTGGAATCACTTGCGGTAAAGGAACCGTTGATGTGAATGGTCAATGTGTAGTTGACACCAAGTACAAATCTACATCAAAAACAAGTTCTAAAGGTGGCGGATGTCTAATTGCAACTGCAACATACGGTTCTGAAATGGCACCACAAGTTCAACAACTACGAGAACTGAGAGATAACTCACTATTACAAACAGAATCAGGAACTAATTTCATGAATACTTTCAATGATTTCTACTATTCATTCAGTCCATACATTGCAGATTATGAGCGTGAAAATCCAATATTCAAAGAGATGGTGAAGATTGTAATTACTCCAATGATTTCTAGTCTATCAATTTTGAATTATGTTGATATGGATTCAGAAAGTTCAGTGTTGGGATATGGAATTAGTTTGATTTTACTTAATGGTTTGATGTATGTTGGAATTCCTGCAAGTGTTATTGTTGTAGTTAGAAGATTCTAAACTCCAATACGCTTAAGATCATACAAAAAAGAAGAATTTTGATGGTTTAAAAAAATTGACAAAACTTTTTTCAAAACAACATTTGATTTTAAACCTATTTTTGGCATGTTAAGTAGTATCGAAGTATTAAGTTTCAGTTTTTACGTTTTTGCAAAATTTTTTGAAAAAGATTTTGATAACCCTGATCTAATACAAGTATGTACTAACTGATACCATGAATGATGGTATCCGTAGCAATATCGAAAAAGATGTTTATGATGAAGTATATCTAATTACTGGATTTCCAAAGTCTACATACTTTAATGATTGCTTGAAAGATTTACTTCAAAAAATTAAGGAGTTTTCTAAAAAATGAATTTTTCTAATTTAAATAAATTTGGAACTGGCAAAATGCCAGAACCATTGTCAGATGAACCACCAACCATCACGAAGGAGATTTATCTATGTCGTTAACTAAAACACTTCTTCCTATTATACTCGGATGTTTGGCTTATGATGTAAAACATTTCAATGATAATAGAATTGAATCAATACGAATACCAAAAAGTAGATTAGAGAAATTAAAAAAATTAGGTGTTTTATGTTGTTTCAATGATCCTACTCCAATTTTCAAACCATGTGATATTTGTAGAAATTCAACTAAAATGCCATGCCATGCGTTC
>JACNFV010000016.1 GCA_014384445.1 Candidatus Nitrosopumilus sp.
CACCAATTTCTTCCATGTGTTTTTTTGCAGCATCAAACATCATTGTTCTACAATCCACACATGGATTAAATCCTGCACCAATTCCGTGCTTTGGATGTTTTAACATCTCAATGTATTCGTCACCAAGATAAACTGTTTTTAAATTTACATTAAGATCATCTGCTCTTTCTCTAATTTCAAAACCACATCCTCTGCCACAATCAAAATCACAAAATGGAGTTTTAATTGCAACAGCTGAAACTTCAAATCCTTGTTTTTGCATCATTTTTACTGCAAGTTGGCTGTCTAAACCACCAGAAAGCAATGCAACTACTTTCTTTTTTTCTTCTGACACGCTAGATTTTTTTAAATTCCTTATACAAACTTTACATCATACATAAATTAAGAATATACAATATTTTGATATGAAGCAACGAAGAAAAAATCTTCTAAAGCATACTCAAAAGATTGATTGTGACACATTAGTTACATTTGAGCCTGAGAATTTATTTTACATGACTGGTTTTTGGGGTGAGGCCATTGGATTACTTGAAAAAAATGGAAAAACTACCATTATTGCTCCAGAACTGGAGGTTGGAAGAGCAATAAGCGAATCAGAAGATTGTGATGTAATTACTGCTGAACGTGGATCAGGATTAATCTATACACTAATCCAGAAAATTAAGAAAAATCATGTTTGTACTGATTGCCAAAATTATTCAACTATGTTAAGCCTAAAAAAATCAATTCCACACATTAAATCATCTGTAGAGCCATTTTACAATGCCCGTATTATAAAAGATGAAAAAGAAATTCAAATCTTAAAAAAAGCTTCAAAAATTATTGACGAAATGTTTACAATTTGTTCAAAAAAAATTAAAGTTGGACAAAAAGAATCTGAATTACAAACAATTTTGATGACATATGCAATGGAACAAGGAATGTTTGATACTGGCTATGCATCTACGCTCAATCCTTTAATTATTGCTGGAGGTCCAAACGGTGCACTTCCACACGCACAAGTAAGTCAAAGAAAATTCAAAAAAGGTGATCTTATTGTAACTGATCTTACATTAAGATACAAAGGCTATGTTTCTGATTCAACCCGAACATTTGCACTTGGAAAAATTTCTTCTCAAGCAAATGAAGCATATGAAATTGTTAAAGAATCCCAAAGACTTGGTCTTAAGTCTGTTAAACCTAATGTCGATTGTAGTGATGTTGATGCTGCATGTAGAAAATACATTAAAGAACAAAATTACGGTCAATATTTTATTCATTCAACTGGACATGGAATTGGATTGGAAGTACATGAATTTCCAACGATTTCTTATCGAAGTAATACTAAATTAAAAGAAAATATGGCAATTACTGTTGAACCTGGAGTATATCTAGCAAATAAATTTGGAATCAGAATCGAAGATTCACTTATTGTAAAAGATAGACCAATTATAATGCATAAGTTTACTAAAGATTTACTAAGAATCTAAGGAATTAACTTTAAGAATATCTTTCTGCTAATCTATATCTCATGTATTTGTCATCTGGTGAAAATTTAGCTGGATGTACAGATTTTGTTTCCTCATTACACTTTGAACATTTGTCTTTTAATGTATAATGACTACACTTTGAACATTTTCTTAATAGAAATCTCATTTTAATTTTCTCGTGTTTTCTTTGAATCTTCTCTTGTAAATTTGAATAAACCTTTTTTCTTTTCTATGTCTGCTTTAATTTCTTCAATTATTGGTTTTAATGATTTTTCAGCAGCTTTAAAATTTTCAGAAGTAATTGATATTCTATATTTTGGTGCTCCTAAATATGTAATATCCATTGTTGAATCTTTTTTTATTATATCTAATAGTGTTTTTTTAATTATTTCAACTCCATTTGATTTGTTATTTGTTATTTCCATGATTCCTCTAATTTCTACTGATGGAAGTTTAATTTTTGAACAAATTTCTTCAAGTGCAGTTGTAATTTTTTTTGTTAATTTAAGATCTGCAATTATACTGATTCCATTTCTTGCGATTTCCATGAATCCATCATAAACTGAATCAAATTGTGTATACATTTTATCTTCTATTTTTTCAATTTCTTCATCTGTTAATTTTGTTTTTTCTTGAAGATTTTCTAACAATGTTTTACCTTTTTCATATTTTTTAACTTCTTTTAGTTTCTGCTTTTTTTGATCTTTTGAAACTTGTTTTAATGATAAATCGATATCATTTGATTTTACTTTTTTTACAAGTAAAACTTTCTTCTCACCATCTTTGACAAATCTACTTACTGATCTAATCCAACCTGGTGCTATTTCTGAAATGTGTAAAAATCCTTGAATATCGTCATATTCATCTAATGTAACGTATGCTCCATGATCCATTACTTTAGTTACTGTGGCTAGAATAATTTCACCTTGTTCAGGCATTTCTTGGATTTCAGTAGACAATTCTTCTAAAACTTCTCAATGTGTAAATTAATGTTGCTCGTTAGAAATCAATTCCTTCTTTTGCTTTAATACCACGTTGAAATGGATGTTTAATTTCTCTCATTTCTGTTACTAAATCTGCAGCTTCAATTACCTCGTCTTTTGCATAATTACCTGTTAATATCAAATCCATTTTTTGGGGTTTTGATTTAATCAATTGTAAGACATCATCAAGTGAAATTAAATTAAGATTTACTGCATAATTTATTTCATCTAAAATTACTATGTCGTATTTACCTGATTGAATTTTTTCATTACTGATTCTAATTGCTTCTTTAGCAACTTCTTGATGATCTATTTTTGGACTTTTATCATCTATAATGCCAACAAATCCTTTACCTATTGCAACCATTTCAAATTCTGGTTCTA
>JACNFV010000221.1 GCA_014384445.1 Candidatus Nitrosopumilus sp.
AATTGAAATGGGTGTTTGATGAAATAGAGAAAAGACATTATGCAATCAAAGCAAAGTATGGTAGAAAAGGTGACAGAATTGCAAAAGAAAAGTGTCCTTTAGTAAATGAGTTGAAACAAGGTCAAGTGTATGTAGTATATCCAAATGATCATATTAGACTATGGGATATACCAATGCCATCATACCACCACAAGAACCCTGATCAACATTGGGAAGTTCTAACAGGTATTCATTTTGATTGGACTAAAGAAACGATTGCAAGTGATGGTAGTAATTCAAGTAAAACTGATGAAAAATTGTTATTTGGTTTGATTTATGAAAAAAGGAATCCAAAATCAGGTAAGTCAATGAAATGGCAAGAAGTTATTGATTATCTAGCATTAGAACAACAAAAGGGTGCTATTGTATGGGATAAACCATTCAATGAAATGAAAGTTGCAACACTAGCAAAGACGTTTGAACGTTGGTTAAAGCGATACGAGCAAACTTAGTAGATAATATCATGTCTATATTCACGCCTAGATAGTGTCAAAATAGTGCCAATAAAATGTCGAATTTAGGGTAAATTTAGGCACAAAAAAGTTTGACCGACATTGTTTTCCTAAGATAATCCCTGTCGTGTCGAAAGTCGTAAATCTTTGAAAAAGATATTTTTCGGTCACAGTAAAAGAAAGTAAGAAACTATAACCATCAATCAGGCATGGCGTGTTGTTGATAAAATAGTTGACACAGGATTTCACGCCTGACAATCTATATTTTACGCCTGTGTCGATTGTGTCAACTTACTTTGAGTTCAGTTTTAGTAAAGGAAAAAATATTTTTCATACTAAAACCACATTAGAAATTAGTTGACACAGTTGACACAAACTCTAGTCACTAATCTTAATTTTATTTTCTTTTTTTAGTCACAAAATATTTTGTGTCAACAATGGTTTTCAAAGTTGACACAGAATGATAAGATTAAACAAAAAATGTCTAATCTGTAAAGGTTGATTGTTTCTTATCAGTAGTTGGTTCTTTTGCTTTATTCTTAAACCAAAATCCACTAAAACAAGATTGTGCATTACTATCAATAGTATCGGTCACTCTCTTTCTTACTGCTATTGCACCCTCTTTCTGAAAGTTTGCATAGAATGTATTGATACCATCAGGTTTCATGTTGTTATCGGTACAATGTCTAACATATCCACGATAGTAATCGGTTCTCAATGCAGTACCGTTTTCATCTACTTCTAAACAAGCATTGATGAAAGACTTTGTAGTATCTGTAATTGTTTCCCATTCTTTTCTAACTTCATTAACTGTTAAAGGGAAACTAAGTCTTTTTCTTTTCTTCATCTGTTTTACAATTAATGTTAGAATATTGAAAAGACCTGATATTTCTTCATCTTCTAACAACGATTCTACAAACTTTTCATCTGCTTTCTTTTGTCCTTGTTGTTTCAATGCAGGTGTTAGATTATGAGTAAAAATCTGATCAAAGTGAATTGGTACTATTCTTCGATAAGTACCATCAGATTTATCATCAATTTGTGGGGGTTTATTGCATGGCATGATATGTTTTGCAATATTGATGAAACTGAATGGTTGTCCAAATTTTCTTTGAGCATTAATTGATTTCTTTGAAGTTGTACTTTTCCATAATGCACTTTTGACTATTTTTGTATCGTCAATCTCATCAGGGAAATTGACTATTTTTCCATCTAATTCAGCAGGTTTGTATTTATCACTCAAATCTTCAAAAGGCAAATCAGCATTATGGATCATGCCTAACATTGTAAGAACAATATCTCTAATTGTACTTTTTCCATTTCCACCAAAACCAAGTAAAAAGTAAGATTTTGTTAAGGTGCTTTCATTCCACAATAATTCTGCCATCATTTCTAAAACGGTTAATCGTTCCTTATCTTCTAAAATCACATCATTGAGAAATTTGAAAATCTTTAGACATTTAGCATTTTTATCATAATTTACATTCCATTGAACTATTGATTTGTGGTTTGTTCTATGTGGTTCTAATACACCTGTTTCAATATTGAATAATCCATTTTTTAAATTCTTAATATTATCATCAGAATCAATTTCATTTTTGTTTGTTAAAGTCTTAATTCTAATTTTTTCTAAAACTTCTTTTCTAAATCTAATAGAACTTTCATCTTGATAAAATTCTTCAATATCAGTATCTATGGCAGTTTCACCACCTGTTTGATATACACCATCTTGATAATAGAATAAATCACGATTCTTATCATCAATCGTCATAAAGTCATGGCGTGATAAAATAAAATCTCTAACATGGTTCAAATCAATTTCATCTTGTGTATCTTGATCATCAAAATTAGTAATCTCAACACCTGCCAATTTTTCTAATTCATTAATTTTTTGTTCAGCATTTTTCTTTTCTTTCTTTGTAACACCTGAACCTTTTTTTGACTTTCTAATTTTCCATTGTTTGTCTAGTTGTTTTTGAATAATTAAAGTAGGAAATTTAGTTATTTCAACCCCCAATAATTTTTCTAATTCATTGATTTTCTCTTTGGCAGTTTGTTTTTCTTCGTCATTAAATTCAGGAGATTTTAGTTTAGTCCAATTTGCCTTTAACATTGATTTGATTTCAATATTAGATAATCCACCATTTACTTCATTCCAATCTTTAACAAAATCAGCACTCATAGGTTTGTCAAAATCTACCTTAACACCATCTTTCAAAGAGGGTTCAACTATACCATGATTGTTATTGGCACATAAGCAATTATTTTGAGTACACACATCATGTTTATCACCCATACAAGGTTTACAATTTTGAGGAATTACAACGGTCATTTCTGC
>JACNFV010000073.1 GCA_014384445.1 Candidatus Nitrosopumilus sp.
CAATAGATGAAAGATATCTTGCTGATGCTTTAGAAAGTGTTCCATTAATCAAAGGAGATAATGTAATGGTCCCATACTTTGGTGGACGATTAACATTTCAAGTAATTGGTGTAACGCCAGCAGCTGATGCAGTTTTGATTACACAAAAAACAGTTTTCCACATTGCAGAGAAGGGAGAAACATTACGTGGAGTTCCACAAGTTACCTATGAAGATATTGGTGGCATAACAAATGAAATTAAAAAAGTTAGAGAAATGATCGAGCTCCCATTAAGACATCCAGAAATTTTTGAAAAGTTAGGTATTGAAGCACCAAAGGGTGTTTTACTATACGGTCCTCCAGGTACAGGAAAAACTTTACTTGCAAAAGCAGTTGCAAATGAGAGTCAAGCTCATTTCATTAGTATCTCAGGTCCAGAAATAATGAGCAAATTTTATGGAGAGAGTGAAGCAAGATTAAGAGAAATTTTCAAAGAGGCAAGAGAAAAAGCTCCATCAATTATCTTTGTAGATGAAATTGATTCAATTGCACCAAAAAGGGAAGAAGTTACTGGGGAAGTGGAACGTAGAGTAGTATCACAAATGTTATCATTAATGGACGGATTAGAAGCAAGAGGAAAAGTTATTGTTATTGCAGCAACAAATAGACCAAATGCAATAGATCCTGCACTTAGAAGACCAGGAAGATTTGATAGAGAAATTGAGATAAAAGTTCCAGATAAAAAAGGAAGAAGTGACATTCTTGCAATTCACAGCAGAAACATGCCACTATCAGATGATGTTGACATGGCAAAAATATCATCAGTTAGTCACGGATATGTGGGTGCAGATTTAGAATATCTCTGTAAAGAAGCTGCAATGAAATGTTTGAGAAGACTCTTGCCAGTACTAGATTTACAAGAAGAAAAACTATCTCCAGAAACTTTAGATAAGCTAATTGTAAACCATGAAGATTTTACAAAAGCACTGATTGAGGTAACACCATCCGGAATGCGAGAAGTATTCATTGAAAATCCAGATGTCAGTTGGGAAGAAGTTGGAGGATTAGAAGATGTTAAACGAGAATTACAAGAAGCAGTTGAATGGCCAATGAAGTACCCAGGATTATATGATAAGCTAGGACATAGTATGCCAAGAGGAATATTACTTCACGGTCCAAGCGGTACAGGAAAAACTCTACTTGCAAAAGCAGTTGCTACACAAAGTGAAGCAAATTTCATTTCAGTAAGAGGTCCTGAATTATTATCAAAATGGGTAGGTGAATCAGAAAGAGGTATTAGAGAAATTTTCAAAAGAGCTAGACAGTCATCTCCTTGTGTAGTGTTCTTTGATGAAATTGATTCAATTGCACCACTTAGAGGAGCAGGTGGAGAAAATGCAGTTACTGAAAGAGTTGTCAGTCAATTACTTACAGAATTAGACGGTATGGAAAATATGCACGGAGTAATAGTTTTAGCTGCAACAAATAGAGCAGATATGATTGATCCTGCATTGTTAAGACCAGGAAGATTTGATAAAATTATTCAAATTCCACTTCCAGATAAAGAAAGTAGAAAGAGTATTTTGAAATTAAATGCAGAAAAAATACCAACAATTACTGAAGCAAGTGATCCAAAACATGTTGACTTTGAAAAACTCTCAGAGTTAACTGATGGACTTAGCGGTGCAGATACAGCATCAATTGCAAATACTGCTGTATCATTAGTAATTCATGAATTCTTAGATAAACAACCAGACGTAAAAGATATTGAAAAAACCAATATTGATGCCAAAGTAACAATGAAACATTTTGAGGAAGCAGTAAAGAAAGTTAGAGAGCAAAAAGATCTTAAGTTGGGTGAAAAATTAGTCGCTTCCTATTATAGATAAATTATTTTTAATTAATAATCAAAGAGACATTTTTTAATACATTAAAAAATTATCATATAAATAAAATGAAAGTTACACAATTGAATTCAGCATCAATTCTAATTGAAGATGATAGTGAGGACTCCAAGGTCAAAATTCTATGTGATCCGTGGTTAGAAGGAGAAGAATATATCGGATCGTGGGCAATTTATCCACCATATGATTTCAAACCAGAAAACTTTTCAGATGTTGATTTTATTTATGTAAGTCACATTCATTCTGATCATGTATCTACAAAAACATTATCAAAATTAAATAAAAATATCCCAATACTAATTCATAATTTCCCAGAAAAATTTCTTAAAAATAAAATTGAAAAGTTGGGATTTAAAACAATTGAGTTAGAGCATGGAATTAGAATCAAAATAAAAAAAACATGTATCTAAATATTTTAGCTGCAGATAATTGTGATCCAAGTATTTGTGGAAGTATAATGGGTTGTGGATTATCTGAATTTAAATATCAAACAACTCAAATAGATACAATTGCAGTTTTTGACAATCAAAATCAAGTAATTGTAAATACAAATGATTGTCCTTATGATATTGCAAAAAGTACTGCTTCCTCAATTAAATCCATGTACGGCAATATTGATTTACTGTTAGTAGGGTATGTTGCAGCATCATCATGGCCGCATTGCTATAATCTTCCAAAAGAAGAAAAAAAGTCAGCAGCCATTTTAAAACAACAAAAAAAGCTTGAAACAATCAAAGAATATTTAGAATTACTGGAACCAAGATACTACATTCCTTTTGCAGGCCGCTATACACTATGTGGAAAAAATACCACTTTAAATCAATATAGAGGAGAGCCAGAATTAGAAGATGCATTTGAATGGACATGTAGAAACATATCCCAAGAAAAATACAAAGGCATAATTTTGAATAATGATTCTTGGTTTAACATTGATACAG
>JACNFV010000015.1 GCA_014384445.1 Candidatus Nitrosopumilus sp.
TGACTAAGATTAATACATTTTGCATAACATCCACCTTCAAAATTAAATGTTCCATTATCAGACCAACCATGTTCATCATCACCAATTAATTTTCTATTAGGATCTGCAGAAAGAGTAGTTTTACCAGTACCAGATAATCCAAAGAATAATGCAGTATCCCCTTTTTCACCAATATTTGCAGAACAATGCATTGGGAAAATATTACGGTCAGGTAACAAGAAATTCATTATGCCAAACATTGATTTTTTCATTTCACCGGCATATTCAGTTCCACCAATCAAAACTATCTTTCTTGTCAAATCAATTAGAATAAAGACATCAGTTCTTGTTCCATCAGTTTCAGGATCTGCTAAGAAATCATTAATGCATAAAATAGTAAATTCAGGTTCATGTTTTTCTAATTCTTCAGTTGTAGGTCTAATAAACAAATTACTTGAAAACATATTTTGCCAAACATGATCATTAATTACTCGAATCGGTAAACGTGTTTCAGGATCAGCTCCTACAAAACCATCAAAAACAAAAAGTTCTTTGTTATCAACAAAGTCCTTCATTTTTTCAAAAAGTTTTTCAAATTTACCACTTGGAAATTGGTGATTAATTTTTCCCCAATCAACAGTGTCATGAGTAGTGTCATCATATACAAGAAATCTGTCATCAGGAGATCTACCAGTATATTTTCCAGTATTAACTGAAAGAGAACCAGTGGAATTTACAACACCTTCTTTTCGTTCAACGGCTATAGCCACCATATCATCAGTGGATAAATTTCTGTGAACCTTGGATGGTTTAATGCCAAAAGCGGATAATTGTGCTAAAAATTGTTCAGTTCTAGATCGACCAAGTAATTCAGTCAATATCGCAGTCTCCACATGCTATTTCAGTATATAGAGTCGTCATAAGATATTTAGATCCGCTTCTATTTTCCTTATTATCTCTTTTCTACATAGAATTTTTTTAGGTCGAGGAACGTATTTATTCCAAAAATCAAGACTTAGTTCCATGCCAATCAACAAGGAATTGATCGAAAAGAGACAGGAAGTAAAAAAGAATAAACCTGATTTTGTTAGACCAGAAAGTTGGCGTTATGTTAGACTTCAAACGAATTGGAGAAAACCAAAAGGAATAGATCACCACCAAAGAAAACAAAAAAGTAGAGGCCGTCCAGGTTTAGTTAAAGTTGGATATGGTGGACCTAGAGATGCAAAAGGATTACACCCTTCAGGATTTACAGATAATTTAGTTTTCAACATTTCAGATTTAGAAAAATTGGATCCAAAAAAAGATGGAGTAAGATTTGGACATAGTGTTGGCACCAAAAAAAGAAAAGAAATAGTCATCAAAGCAGTAGAAAAGAAATTTAAAATATTCAATGCAAGAGTGAGTGTAAATGGTAGTTAATCTTAGAGCAAAAAAAAGACTGGCTTCCAGAGTTACTGGCGTCGGTATCCATAGAATAAAATTTGATTCAGATCATCTAGACGATATTGCAGATGCAATTACCAGGGCAAACATTCGTAGTTTAATCACAGCAAATACAATTCAGATAAAACCATTTACTGGAACATCAAGAGGCAGAGCACAGCACAAATTAGATCAAAAACACAAAAGAGGAACAACACAAGGCTCCAAAGAAGGAACAAAAGGTGCAAGAGTAGGTAAAAAAACAGTGTATGTTGCAAAGGTTCGTTCACTAAGAAGGTTATTGAAAATTGCAAAAGATAGAAAAGATTTGACTAATCCAGAATTTTGGGCATTATACA
Source organism: Candidatus Nitrosopumilus sp. (assembly GCA_014384445.1). GTDB lineage: Archaea > Thermoproteota > Nitrososphaeria > Nitrososphaerales > Nitrosopumilaceae > Nitrosopumilus. The sequence continues at coordinate 1,764 of JACNFV010000015.1, forward strand.
AAAAAGTAGGCGGTAATACAGTTAGAAATAAAGCTCACTTGAGAAGTTTAATGGATGAAATTAGAACAAAAAGAACAGATTAGAATACAAATAATTTTTTAGTAAAATTTTCAATACTTCCATTTTTAATTTCTATACCTTCATTGCTAAGCATTTTTGTTTTAACATCTGCACCATAGACATAGCCACCAATTTTACCAGTAGACATTACAACTCTATGACACGGAATTAAAACAGGGTAAGGATTTTTGTTCATAATTTTCCCGATAATTCTCTGACCATTTTTTAATCCAACAGATTTTGCTAAATCACCATAAGTTGTAATTTGGCCTTTTGGAACATCCAATAATTTTTTGTAAACGTCATGTTCAAGATTCATAATTTTATTATTTCAAGGGAAGTAGATTCAAGCAAGGTAAGGACTTTTTGTTTATTTTTTCCCAATCCACGCCAATCTAAAAGAGCAAATTTGGCCACATTATTTTGTTCAATAATATGAGAAAATAATTGCTCATCAAGATCATTTAATGCATGTTTTGGTATTACTGTTCCAAGAGCATATTTCCCCTCAAGTAGTTCGGAGGTAAATTTTGATGAATAATGAGTACCGCCAAAACAAATTGCTACAGGATTTTCAGAAATGGTATTAGAAAAAACATGATGGACTAATTTAGCAACAGAGACACATAACGAAACATCAGTCCATTGTTCTTCAGTAGTGCCAATTTCAATGAAAATTGTAGGTTTAGTTAACGCAGTAGGACCATGATGAGTAGCTTCAATGGTTATTTGGAATTTTGAAAATTGAGATTGATTTTTTTGTAATGTTTGAAGGTATGCTTTTTGAAGGTTTGGATGAGGTACAGCAACTTGTCTAGAGTTACCACCAAATTTGGATTCAGAAAAATTTCCAGTGCTATGACAAGTTAATGCCAATACGCCGGATTTTGCAGCATGTTTTGAAAGAAATACAAATCCATCATAATCATATTTTTCTTCAAGCCAATCAGCAGAAATG
>JACNFV010000014.1 GCA_014384445.1 Candidatus Nitrosopumilus sp.
CAAATTCATTCAAATGTTTTGGTAATGGTAATTGAACTAAAATTCCATGTACTGACACATCTGCATTTAATTCATCTATGATACTGTTAAGTTCCTGTTGAGTTACGCTCTCATCTAGTTTGTGGTCTTTAGTAATTATCCCTACTTCCTCACATGCTTTGTGTTTATTTTTTACATATGTTGCAGAAGCTGGATTATTTCCAATTAACACTGTGGCTAGACATGGATTAATCCCTTCTTTTTTTAACTCAGATGCTGCTTTTTTGACTCTATCTTTGACTGTTTGAGCAATAATTTTCCCATCTATTTTAATTCCAGTCATGATAATTTCATAATTTATTGATATTTAATTCTTGGAAATCATTGTTGGGAATTTGAGAAAGTAAATTAAATGGGTTCCTTCTCACTTTCTGTATGTTTGTAATGATGGCCGATGTACAACTCAAAGAGGGCACCGAAGATGATTTCAAAACTTTGTTTTCAGAATCAAATAAAATTTTGTCTTCTTTCCCTGGATTTGTATCTAGACGATTTCTAAAATCTATTGATGGAACCTATCGAATAATTGTTGAACATGAAACTAGAGAAACTTTTATGACTATGATTCAAAGTCCTGAACATCAGGAATTTCATCCAAAATTACACTCTTTTATGACTGTAGAGCCTGTAAAAAAATTATTCACTGTGTCTGCTGAATGAATTGAATCTTGAATTTAATTTAAAAGATAATTTAGAAAAAATCCAAAAAAGTAATTCATATTTTCATACTTTCATTAACAAAGATAGTCTTGCTGCCGGTATTTTGATATTGAAACCTGGAGAGGAAGATACGCAAGAACCTCATGAAAGTGACGAAGTATACTTTGTACTTTCTGGAAACGGGTGCCTTAAAATTAAAAATAAAAATTATACCGTTTCAAAAGACAAGTTATTTTTTGTTGCAAAAGGAACCTCCCATTTTTTTCATAGTAATACTGAAGATCTCAAGGTTTTGTATTTTTTTGGCGGCTCTGATTCTTAAGAGATATGTGTTTTTCTTCCTGAAACTTTAATTTTTTTTCTAGCAAATAGATTAACTGCTTCTGGATAAATTCTGTGTTCTTCTTTTAAGATTTTCTTTGATAGTGATTTTTCTGTATCATTTTCTTTGATTTCTACAACTGCCTGAATTATGACTGGACCTGTATCCATACCTGAATCTACAAAATGTACTGTACATCCTGAATATTTTGCTCCATAATCTAGTGCTTGTTTTTGTGAGTCTAATCCTGGGAATGATGGCAGTAATGCTGGATGCATGTTTATTATTCTATTTTTATATTTTTTTACAAATTCGGGACTGATGATTCTCATAAATCCTGCAAGACACACAAGTCCGTCTTTTGGGGTGACTCCATATTTTACAAGTGTGCTTATAATTTTTTTATCATATTCGGTTCTATTACCTTTAAAATTTTTACTTTCAATTACTTCGATGTTGACTCCTAGTTTCTTTGCTATTGTCAGACCTTTGGCATCTGATTTATTTGAAATAACAACTGCTGGATTTATCGGAATTTTTTTCTTTTTAATTGATTTTAGAATAGACTCCATATTACTTCCACGTCCTGAGATTAAAATTCCGAGATTTAGCAACTAGTCAATATTAAATCAAACCTGCAATTTATATCAAATCTATTATTTTTTATTTTTATTGCCCAGTAAAGTTAGGATGACAAAAAATGGAATCCTATGTGAGGTCAACGAAAAACATGTTTACCTAGATCCTAAAAAAACTGATTCAACTGCAATTAATTTTGTTTCTCATGCTCACTCTGATCACTTACCTTCAAAAAATGGCGGTACTATTTTATCTTCAATTGAAACTAGTGCAATATCTGATCTTCGTGGATTTACAATGGAAAATCATGTTGAATCCCTTGATGGTTTTTCATTAATTGACAGCGGACATGTTTTAGGCTCTAAGGGGTTACTATTTGATGATATTTTCTATACTGGTGATATCTGTACCCGTGATAGGGGTTTTTTAAAAGCTGCAGAAATTCCTTCATGCAAAACACTCATCACTGAATGTACTTTTGGTTTACCTGAATTCAAATTTCCTAAAATGAATGAGATTCAAAATTATGTGAATCAATTGATATCTGATCTTTATTCAAAGGGTGTGCCTGTAATTTTGATGGGTTATCAACTTGGAAAGGCTCAAACAATCACTCAATTATTTGGTCATTGGGATCCACTATATGTCCATGATTCCATAAAAGAAATGAATACACTTCATCAAAAATTTGACATACCTCTTAAGGATTGTACTGGGCATTCTGAAGCTCAAAAAAATGGATTACTGGATAAAAAACCATGGGTTATGATTACTCCAGTTTTATCTGCAAAAAATGAATTTCTTCAAGAAATGAAATCAAAATATGGTGCAGTGACAATTGGTTTTAGTGGATGGGCCCAATCTACAAAATTTTCTTTTGGACGACGTGCTGATTACTCTGTTACAATGAGTGATCATTGTGATTTTAATGAACTAGTTGACATGGTGGTTCAATCAGGTGCAGAACAAGTTTTTACTATACATGGGTTTGTTGATGAATTTGCAGCACATTTGAATAAAATGGGAATTAGTGCTCAACCCTTAATTAAAAATTCTTTAGATTCTTACTGATTTGTATATGTAATCCGGGTAAATTATTTGATGAAGAAATTAAATGGCGGAGCCCTCTAAACTGCAGAACATTAAGAGATTTCCTCTTGTGGTCAAGCGTCAAAC